>NZ_JBARCR010000889.1:0-2024 GCF_049794275.1 Trebonia sp. | reverse complement strand
CCCACCATGGCAAGTTCGCACCGGTCGGCTGCACAAGCTCGGCGACCACGACGCTGCCGAGCCCCATGACCAGGCCGACGGACAGGTCGATCTCTCCCAGCAGCAGGGCGAAGATCTCAGCGATCGCCAGCAGCATGTAGACGGTGCTCTGCTCGAAGAGGTTGACCAGGTTCTGCGCCGACAGGAACTTCGAGTTCGCGATCTGGAAGCCGATGGCGACCACAACGAGGCCCAGGACCACGGGCAGGACACCGCTGTTGCCGCCGCGGACCCGGGCCCACGAGGCCCGGAAGTACTGGCCCAGCGTCTCGGCGGCGAGCTCGGGCGGGAGGTCGGCCGCTTCGACCTTGGCGTCGGCGGTCAGGTCGACCGTCCCGGCACCCGCCGTCCCTGCCGGGGTCTCGCCGGGGTCCGCGGTCACGGGCATTTCCTCATCACTTGTCCTTCGCACCTGATCAGACACGGTTCACGCCCCCGGACCCGCGCCGTGACAGCACGTCAATCAGCACCGCGGCGAGGAGCACGGCGCCCGGCACGATGTACTCCAACGGCGTGGACAGTGAACCCAGGTTGAGAAGGGACACGCCGTAGGCGATGCCGCCGATGAGGAGGCCGCCGAGAATACCGTGAATTGCCTTGCCCCGGCCGCCGAAGAGGCTGACCCCGCCGATAACGGCGGCGGCGATCGAGTACAGGACGAGCTGGCCGGGGTCTGCCGTATTGGTGCTGTACTCACCGAAGAAGAAGGAGCCGAGCAGGACGCCGCCGAGGGCGGCGGTCGCCGAGCACAACGCGAAGGCCCAGATGCGGATGGCGGGGACGCGGACGCCGGCGCGGCGGGCCGCTTCCGGGTTACCGCCGATGGCGTACATGTAGCGGCCGAAGCGGGTCCGCCCGAGCACGAGCGTCCAGACGCCGAGCACGGCGAGGACGATCGGGATCACCCACGGAACTCCCGTGACCGACTTCAGGGTGCTCCCGCGGTTGACGGAGCAGACGAGCACCACTGCCGCGCCGATGATCGCCACCAGCGCGATCCTGATCGCTACCAGGCTCAGCGGCGGAGCGGTCAGGCCCTGGCGCCGCCTCGAGGTCGTGCGCAGCCACAGGGTCGCGCCGTAGGCGACGACCAGCACCGCCAGGACTATCCAGGCGACGACGGGAGAGATCAGCCCCTGGACCATCTCGTAGATGAAGTTCTGGTTGGGGTCCGAGGTGTTGAGGTTCACCGAGGAGTCGGCCCCGCCGAGGAGGACGATGAGGATTCCCGAGAACAGCAGGAAGCCGGCCAGGGTCACGACGAAGGACGGGATTCTGAGCCGTGCGACCAGCGCCCCTTGGAGGGCGCCGAACACGCCGCAGATAGCGAACGCGGCGAGCAGCGCTGCCCACCACGGCCAGTCCGCCCCGGGCTGCTGGACCAGCTTGAAGGCGATCACCCCGCCGATCAGCGCGACCGCGCCGACCGACAGGTCGACCTCGGCGAGGAGCAGGACCGCCGTCTCAGCGATCGCGAGCACCATGTACACGGTGCTCAGCCCGAAGATGAACACGAGGTTGCTCGGCCGCAGGAAGGCGTGCTCGGGGGTGATGATCTCGAAGACGACGGCGACTATCACGATGCCCAGGACCACGGGCAGTACGCCGCTGTTGCCGCTGCGGATCTGGGCCCACCAGGCCCGCATGTACTGGCCCAGCGACTGGGCGACGAGTGCGGGCGGGATGTCGGCCGCTTCGACCTTGGCGTCGGCGGTCAGGTCGACCGTCCCGGCACCCGTCGCTACCGGGGTCTCGCCGGGGTCCGCGGTCACGGGGACTTCTCGATCCTGGCCATGGCCTCAGCCCTCGCCACTGGCGGATGCGGATGGCTCGTACGGCCGCCCGCTGGCGGTACCCGTCGTCATGTACTCCACCACGCTCTGCCGGTCGAAGTCCGCAGCCGGCCCCTGGACCACCATCCGCCCCAGGTACAGCACCGCGATCCGGTCCGCGACCTCGAAGACGTCGTTCAGGTTGTGGCTGAC
>NZ_JBARCR010000888.1:0-6162 GCF_049794275.1 Trebonia sp. | reverse complement strand
GCGCGGAGGGCGCCGCGGCGGGCGGACGACCCAGGCCGCCCCGGCCTGGCGGCGCCGTTCGGCACCTTGACCGTGACGAAGTTGCCCACCCGGTCGGCGAGCCGGAACACGTCGCCCTCGGCTATCGGGGCCATCGGCACCACGGCACCGCGGACCATCACCTGCCCCCGGCCGCCGGCCGCGAGCGATTCGACCGCCCAGCCATCGCCGGACGGGACGACCCGCGCGTGCACCGGGGCGAGAAAGGGAGCGGGGATCACCACGTCGGCTTCGGTGGTGGAGCCGATGGTGCCGCCCGTGGGCGGCAGGCTCAGCGTTCTGCGGTACCGGCCCCAGGCGACCTCGAGCCGCAGCAGTCCTGGCGACTGCGCGGGCGCCGGGTGCGCAGCGGCCGCGACCGGCTCGGCCAGCGGCACCGGCTCGGACAGCGGCCGCTGGCAGCTGAAACAGATCCGGTCTCGCGCCCCCAGCCGGGCACCGCACCACCCGCAGCGCCGAACGTCGCTCACATCCCACCCCCGACCGTGCTCCCGAGCCCCTGGTGCAGAGCATTATCGCAACGCGGAGGGGGTGATATCCGGGAGTCCGCGTTATCCCAGGGCGGGTGAAACGGTCGTGGTCGGCGACGGAGTCGGCAGCACCACCGGCGCCGGGGACAGCGACGGCATCGCCTGCTCGTCCGCCAGCGCGATCGCCAGTTCCCCCGCCGCGTTCGGGTGCAGCGGCGCGGGGTCGTCAGGTCCCTGCACGTACGGGTCGGGCGTGCACAGCTCATGCCCGGCGAACTGCGGTGCCGCGACGCCGAACCCGAACAGTCCCGCGCCCTGCGCCAGCGCCTTGTTCAGCTGCCCGAGCCGGGACAGCAGCACCTTCTCCTTGGCCGGGGTTATCCCGAACCCGTGCAGGCAGCGGATCGACGACCCGAACGGCACGTAGTACTGGTTGATGAGCACCGCCGGGTGCCCGGGCAGCCGGTCCAGGTCGCTGAGCAGGTCGTAGTAGTTCCTGGTGAAGTTGTCGAGCAGCTGATTGAAGTAGGCGCTGGACACCTTGTCGTTGCACACGGCGGTGGCCGCGCACAGCCGGGTCATCACCGACCAGGACAGGTCGTCCGCCCCGACGCTGACGATGATCAGCCTGGCGTGCGTGGCGGCCTCGGCCCGCGGCAGCTGCGGCGCGGCGACCTGGCCGTTGGAGAGCACCTCGGGACCGAGCAGCCCGTTCAGGATCGTGGCGCTGCCGCAGGACAGGTTCAGCACGTTCCAGTTGTTCGCCGTCGCCAGGTCGCTGGCGTAGGCGTCGGGGGAACGGCCGCAGGCCTTGTCCTCGTCGCTCGGGTGCGGTCCCCAGGGCAGCCCATAGCCGGCCGCGGTCGAGTCGCCGATGACGACCGCCTGCACGCCGGGCTGCGGCTTGCCGACCGGCGCGGGCTCGACGAGCGGGTCCGCGCCCACCAGGTCGTCGAGCGTCTTGACGCTGCGCAGCACCTTCGGCGTGCCGGACGCGGTCAGCAGGATGCCGCCGACGTTCACCGCGCAGACAACCGCGAGGCCGCCGGCCAGCATCTTCCAGATCTTCGGCCGCTTGCGAACCGCGGCCACCGCGATCAGCGGCACAGCGGCGAACCCGGCCGCGATCAGCGTCTCCCACAGGAAGTACCGTTCCCAGCCGGACGCTAGCTGCTGGCTGAGCGTGAGCTCGACCTTCTGCGGCCCGTCGCTGCGCAGCATCTGCACGACCTGCGGGTCGATCGTGATGTGGTCGAGCGCCAGCCGCGGCCTGATCGGGCCGGTGAACTGCGGTTTGGTCGCCATCACCTGGCCGAACAAGTCGAGCTCGCCGGGCCCCTGCACGCTGGCGTTCGGGAGGGTGGCGCCGACCTGGGCCGTCTGCCCGGCGGCCGAGACCGTCTGCAGCGGGGTGATGCGCAGCGCGAGCCAGATGGCTCCCGCGGTGATGATGAGGAATGTGAGTACGTAGAAGGAGACTGTTCTGATTCTTCGCAAAACTACCGAAATCGTTCCCTTGGGCATGTCGCCTTGAATGTACCCAAGGGCATGGCGGCCTACCCCAGGCCCGGGTTTGTGGCTCGGCGCGCGTTCTTGCGCGGGGCCGCTGTGCGCTGCACCGATTCCGCCGACGCGGCGGCCGGCCGATGATGGACGCATGGAGACTGCGACGCTGCCTGAAGCGCACAAGACGGGCGGGCTGATCGGCGCGGAGATCCGCGGGCTTGACCTGACCCGGGAGTACCCGGACGAGACGTACGAGGCGGTCCGGCAGGCGTGGGCCGAGCACGGCGTCATCTTCTTCCGCGACCAGCACCTGAACGAGGAGCAGCGCGAGCGGTTCGCGACCAAGCTCGGCACGATCCGGGTGAAGCAGGAACTGCGCAAGGAACCCGAGCAGACCCGCGCTATCGGCGAGGGCTGGCACACGGACATGACCTGCTTCGACGAGCCGCCAGTGGCCACGATGCTGTTCGCGGAAGAGATCCCGTCGTGGGGCGGTGACACCCAGTGGGCGGGGATGGGCCCGGCGTTCGAGGCGCTGTCTTCCGGCTTGCGGGCCACGCTGCTCGGACTGCGGGCGATCCACTCCAACGTGCGCAAGCTCGGCCTGAGCTACGGGCAGACCGACCCGCCGGAGCCGTCGATCGCGGAGTACGACGCGGCGGAGGGGCCGGTGCACCCGGTCGTCCGGCTGATCCCCGAGACGGGACGGCGCGTGCTGTACGTGAACCCGGAGTTCACGATGCGGTTCGAGGGCTGGACCCGGCGGGAGTCGCTGCCGCTGCTGCGGTACCTGTTCGAGTTCGGCATCCGGCCGGAGTTCGTGACCAGGTTCCACTGGGCGCCCGGGTCGATCGCGATGTGGGACAACAGGCAGACGTGGCATTTCGCGGTGAACGACTACCAGGGCCAGCGCCGGGTGATGCACCGCATCCTGCTGGCCGGCACCAAGCCGATCCCGGCGGCTTAGCCGCCTTGCCTCGTCGCACGATGACCCAAATGTTCGTGTTCTGATCCACGATGGTGGACCAAGCTGCGGACATCTCCGCACGCCAGAGCCCTAAGCACCGACTGGGCATGCTGGCGGTGCTCGGCGGCCTTTCCGCGTTCGGGCCGCTCGCCATGGACATGTACCTGCCGGCCACGCCGACGATCGCGGCGGCGTTGCACGCCGGGCAGTCGCTTGTGCAGCTCACGCTGTCCGGGTGCCTGGCCGGGCTGGCGGTCGGCCAGCTGGTGGCCGGGCCGGTCAGCGACGGAATCGGGCGCCGTCGGCCGCTGCTCGTCGGCCTCGTCGCGTTCGTGGTGCTGTCCGTGGCGTGCGCGGCGGCGCCGGACATCTGGTCGCTGATCGTGTTCCGGTTCCTGCAAGGCATGGCCGGGGCGGTCGGCGTGGTGCTCAGCCTTACGATCGTCCGCGACCTGTACGAGGGGACCGAGCTGGCCCGCGTGCTCAGCTCGCTGATGCTGGTCTTCGGCCTGGCGCCGGTGCTCGCGCCGGTGATCGGCGGTCAGGTGCTGCGGGTCACGAGCTGGCGCGGCGTGTTCGGGGTGCTGGCCGCGGTCGGCCTGGTGCTGCTGGTCGCCGGATGGTTCCTGCCGGAGACGCTGCCGCCCAGACGTCGCACGCCGCCCAGGTTCCGCCAGCTCCTGTCCGACTCGCGGACGCTGGTGCGGGACCGGCAGTACGCGGGCAACGCGCTGGCGGTCACGTTCGGCACCGCGGCGCTGATCACGTACATCTCCACACTGCCCTTCATCGTCGAGGACGCGTACATGCAGTCGCCGCAGGTGTTCAGTCTCTTCTTCGCCATCAACTCCGTAGGGCTGGTCGCGATGGCGCAGCTCGGCAACCGGCTGATCCGGTGGCTGCCGGTGGCGCGGGTCGTCCGCGCGTCGCTGCTCGTCATGACCGCTGGCGCGGTCGCATTCCTGGCCGCGGCGCTGACGGGGCATCCGCCGCTGGCGGTCCTGCTCGTCCCGCTCTTCGTTTTCGTGGCTTCTTTCGGAATGGCGCGTCCGAACGGGACCGCGCTTGCCCTGGCAGATCAGGGCTCGATCGCGGGCACGGCATCGGCCTGGCTGGGCGCGCTGCCGTTCCTGCTCGGCGCGGCGCTCTCCCCGCTGGCCGGCCTCGGCGGCCAGGGCGGCGCCACCCTGGCGGGCGTGCTGCTCAGCGTGCTCTGCGTGGCGGCGCTGGCCGGCCAGGTGCTGATTACCCGTCGGGCGTGATCCCGGCGCCGTGGTCCAGCTGGTAGTCGAGGTTCACCGCGGCGCTGATCAGGGCCAGGTGACTGAACGCCTGCGGGAAGTTGCCGAGCTGCTCCCCGGTGCTGCCGATCTCCTCCGAGTAGAGCCTGAGGTGGTTGGCGTAGGTGTGCATCTTCTCGAACGTCAGCTCGGCGTCTTCGAGCCGGCCAGCACGGGCGAGCGCGTCCACGTACCAGAATGTGCACAGCGAGAACGTGCCCTCGTTGCCCGCCAGCCCGTCCGGTGAGGCGCTCGGGTTGTAGCGGTAGACGAGGCTGTCGGAGACCAGCTCGCGGTCGATGGCGTTCAGGGTCTGCAGCCACATCGGGTCCTTGGGCGAGATGAAGCCCTGCAGCGGCATCATCAGCAGCGAGGAGTCGAGCACCTCGCTGCCGTAGAACTGGGTGAAGGCGCCGATCTTAGGGTGCCAGCCCTGATCGAAGACCTGGTTGTAGACGGCGTCCCGCTCGGCCGTCCAGCGCGTGACGTCGGCCGGCCGGGCCCGTTTCTGCGACATCTTGATCGCGCGGTCGAGCGCCACCCAGGCCTGCAGCCGTCCGTAGACGAAGTTCTTCCGGCCGCCGCGGGTTTCCCAGATGCCCTCGTCTGGCTGGTCCCAGTGCTCGCACAGCCAGTCGATGAAGCTGGCGATCTTCAGCCAGTTCTGGTGGGCGACCGGCACGCCGTTGTTGTCGGCGAGGGCCAGCGCGTCCATCGCCTCGCCGTAGATGTCGAGCTGCAGCTGGTCGGCGGCGCCGTTGCCGATCCGCACCGGTTTGGATCCGCGCCACCCCTCGAAGTGACCGAGGATCTCCTCGGTCAGGTCGGAGGAGCCGTCGACGCGGTACATGATCTTGAGCGGGCCGCTCGCGTCGCCCGCATGCTCGGCGGCGCGGTCGCGCAGCCAGGTGGCGAACCCCTCGGCCTCGTCGGTGAAGCCGAGGCCGAGCAGGCCGTAGATGGAGAACGAGCCGTCCCTGATCCAGGTGTACCGGTAGTCCCAGTTCCGCTCGCCGCCCTCCTGCTCGGGCAGCGCCGCGGTGGGCGCGGCGACCAGGCCGCCGGTCGGCGCGTACTGCATGAGCTTGAGCGTCATCGCCGAGCGGGCGACCATGTCCCGCCAGCGGCCGCGGTAGGTGGATCCGCGCAGCCAGGTCCGCCAGAACGAGACCGTGTCGGTGAGCAGCCGGTGGATGTCGTCGCTATGGACTCGCTTTGGCGCGCCGCCGTCCGATTCGAGGATCACGCCCCAGGACTGGCCGGTGCGCAGCGTGCGGGTGGCCCGCAGCCCGTCGCCGTCCCGTTCCATGGTCACGCCCTGCTCTTCGAGCGAGCTGGCCGAGCTGCCGGACATGTGCAGGGTGAGCTCGCCCGCCGCGCCCGCCCCGCCGGCCGCGCTGATGGTGCCCTCGGCACGGAAGACCGCGCCGTCATTGGTCAGCTGCGTGGTGTGCGTGGCGCGCGCGTAGTCGAACCGCGGCTGGAGCTCGAGGATGAACTTCATCGTGCCGCGGACGACCCGGCACTGGCGCACCAGCCGGTGCCGCGTGGTTGCCCGCTTACCCGCGATGGGCATGAAGTCGTAGATCTCGCCGACCCCGTCCGCTGACATGAACCGGGTGATCAGCACCGCCGTGTCCGGGAAGTACAGCTGCCTGGTCACGCACTCGTTTTCCGGCGCGATACGGAAGTAGCCGCCCTTGTCGGCGTCGAGCAGCGACGCGAAGACGCTCGGGGAGTCGAAGCGCGGACAGCAGAACCAGTTCACGGTGCCGTCCGTCGACACGAGGGCGGCCGTCTGCAGGTCTCCGATGAGACCGTGATCGCTGATGTTCGGGTAGCGCTGCATGGTCACCCCATCCGCCGCATCGGCCACTCTTCAGATCATGTCAGACCTCAT
>NZ_JBARCR010000887.1:0-5496 GCF_049794275.1 Trebonia sp. | reverse complement strand
CTCCGGCCCCGCCCCGCCGTGACGGTGGTGCTCACCGACGGCTACACGCCGTGGCCCGATGCCGCGCCGAAGGGGATGCGGGTGGTGGCCGGGCTGCTCGGCGACGACGCGCCGGAAGCGCCGCGCTGGGCAAGAGCCGTCCGCGTACCCTTTCCTGGGTGAGCAAAGCGATCCCGCCGCGGACGATGACCGTGATCGCGGTGCTGCTGACGTTCGCATCCGGCGCGTCGGACGTGACGAGCTTCACCAGGCTCGGGAATGTCTTCACGAGCGTGATGACCGGGAACATCACGGTGTTCGGCCTGTCGCTGGCCCGCGGGTCGGCGTCGCTGGCCCTGCACACCGCGGTGGCGGTCGCCGGCTACGTCACGGGCGTCGCCGCCGGCACGCTGATCGGCAGGTACCGCATGGACCGCGTCGTGGCCAAGTCCCCCGCCGAGCCGGGCGGCGAGAACTGGCCCGCGCACATGACGCTGACGCTAGCGGCCGAGCTCACGCTGCTCGCTGGTGTCCTGGCCGGCTGGGAGGCGACAGGCTCGCGCCCGGCCGGCTGGGCCCAGTACGTGATCCTCGCCGTCGCCGCCTGCGCCATGGGCATCCAGTCGGCCGCGGTCGTCCAGCTGGGGCTCGGCAACGTGTCCACCACCTATCTCACCGGGACGCTGACCGGCCTGGTCAGCGCGGTCTTCCGGCCGGAGGAAGAGATCGGCTGGCGGCGCCCGGGAGTGCTGGCCGGCCTGCTGGCGGGCGCGTCGCTAGCCGGATTGCTGGTGGCCAAGGCGGCGTGGGCCGTGCCCTGCCTTCCGCTGCTCGGGGTCGCCGTCGCCACGGTACTGGGCACCAGGTCAGTTAATTCCCGCTAAGCCGGGCCGCAACAGCAGCATGGGACGTTGCTGCCTGTGGTTCTCAACTTCTACGCCGCGCCGACCATGGCCCAGCCCGCGTTCGGCAAGGCCACGCTCGCCCGCGTCGTGCAGAATACGGGAACGCTGACGACGCAGCTGCTCGCGGGCTGGGAGCAGGCCGCGCGCCGCGGCGAGCCGGTCGACGTGCTCAACGACATGCAGCAGCTGGCGATGCGGGTCATCGGCATGGCGCTGTTCAGCCGGGACCTGGAGAACGACCTGCAGGCCGGCCTGGCGGACACGGCCGGCGCGGACCCCAGAGGCACCAGGGGCGCCAACTGCTTCACCGAGACCGTGCGGGCCGGCGTCCAGGTCGTCGCGCTGCGCAACGTCAGCCCGGCGCCCCTGCCGCTGTGGGTGCCCACCAGGCTGCACCGCCGCTTCCGGCGCGGCCTCGCAGCCGTCGACCGCTTCGTGTACGCGCGGATCGACGAGCGGCTGGCGGACCCCGGCGGCTACGACGACATGCTGGCCGACCTGGTCAGAAGTTACGGCGATCAGGCGGCGGCCGCGGACACGCGGCGCGAGCTGCGCGACCAGGTGGTGACGCTGTTCTTCGCCGGCTTCGAGACCACCGCCGTGGCGCTGGCCTGGACCTGGCTGCTGCTCGGGCAGCACCAGGCCGCGGAGGCCCGGTTCCACCGGGAGCTCGCCGCTGTCCTCGGCGGCCGGGCGCCGGGCGCCGAGGACCTGAAGGCGCTCGGTTACACCGGACAGGTCGTCCAGGAGTCCATGCGGACGTACCCGCCCGTCTACACGCTGACCCGCCAGGTGGTGGCGGACGACGAGATAGCAGGTTTCGCGACCGCCGAGATGATGACCGTGCTGGCGGTCGCCGGGCAGCGAGTACGGCTGCGGCCCGCGTCCGCAGAACCCGTCACGATCATCCCCGCCGTCACCCAGCGCCCGGCCGGCGGCCTGCCGATGCTCGTCGAGGTGCGGTCATGACCGACGCCAGCGGCGGCTACGGCACGGCTAACCGCTGACCGTTGTCCGCGACGATGCGGTAGCCGACGCCGCGAACGGTCTGGATGCGGACCCGGGAACCGGAGAGCTTGGCGCGCAGCCGCGCCAGGTGCACGTCGATCGTGTTCGAGGAGAACGTGTCCACCTCGTCGGTCCACACGTGCTGCGCGATCTGGCGGCGTTCCGCGACGGCCGGCGAGAACCGCATCAGCGTCTCGAGGATGCTCAGCTCGGTCGAAGTCAGCGCTGGCCGGCGGCCGCCGAACGTGACCTCGCGGGAGGCCGGGTCGTACTCCAGGTCGCCGACCACCAGCCGGGGCGGCAGCACGTCAGGCGGCCGGCGCTGCAGCGCCCGCAGCCGGGCGAGCAGCTCGTCGAAGGCAAATGGCTTGACCAGGTAGTCGTCGGCGCCGGCGTCCAGGCCGGCCACCCGGTCCTCAGGCGCGCCTTTGCCGCTGATCATCAGCACCGGTGTCCTGGCTCCCGTCCGGCGCAGCTGGCGCACTACGTCGATGCCAGACACCCGGGGCATCAGCCAGTCGAGCACGGCCACCGCGTACTCGTAACAGCGGGCGTATGACAGCGCCGACTCGCCGTCGGCGACGAGGTCGACCACGTAGCCACGGCTGCGGAGACCCTGGGCGAGCACCGCGCCAAGGGTGTCGTCGTCTTCCGCTACCAAGACCCGCACAACCGGGGAATGTACCCACGGCTTCTCGCCATGGACGTGCGCAAATGCGAACTCAGAGGGAAGTCAAACCGAAATCAGCGCTTGAGCTTACGCCACACCGGCCTGGGCACCAGCCGCATCGCGGTGGCCAGCCCGGCCAGCGACGACGGAATCCACACAACTGACTTGGATCCGCGCAGCGCCGCCGCGACCGCGGCGCCGACCGCCTCCGGCGTGGTCGCCAGCGGCGCCGGCGCCATTCCCGCCGTCATCCGGCCGGTCACGAACCCGGGCCTGACGAGCAGCACGCGGACCCCTGTGCCGTGCAGCGCGTCGGCGTAGCCGCGGGC
Source organism: Trebonia sp. (assembly GCF_049794275.1). NCBI lineage: Bacteria > Bacillati > Actinomycetota > Actinomycetes > Streptosporangiales > Treboniaceae > Trebonia > Trebonia sp. The sequence continues at coordinate 2,605 of NZ_JBARCR010000887.1, read as the reverse complement.
GAACGCGTCCAGGGCCGCCTTGGTCGCCCCGTACACCGCGTTGAACTTGCGCGGCCGGATCGCGGCGACCGACGACAGCACCACGATCGTGCCGCTGCCCCGCTCGCGCATCCGCGAGCCGAACGCGAGCAGCGCCGTGACGTGCCCGGTGAAGTTGGTCTCGATCATCGTGGCGGCGAGGCGCACGTCACGTTCCGCCTGCTCTTCAGGGATCAGCACGCCGGTCGCGGCGATCACCAGGTCGGGCACTCCCCCGGCGCAGATCTCGTCGGCGAAGGCCTGATGCGTCCCGGTGTCCAGCGCGTCGTACCTGGCCACCGTGACCGGGCGGTTCAGCGCCTTGCCGGCCGCCTCGAGCCGCTGCGCGTCGCGCCCCGCCAGGATCACCTCGGTGCCCGGCTCAAGCCGCAGGGCGGACAGGATCGCCAGGCCGATCTCACTCGTGCCGCCGAGCAACAGGACCCGTGAGAGCCGGCTGCTTCCGTTCTGAACACTCATCTTTTCCCGCCTAAGCCGCGTAGAGCCCGGCGCAGAACAGCACCAGCCAGGCCACCTCGAAACAGAGCATGAGCGCGTCCCTGGTGATCAGGTCTTCCACCGGGCGGACGCTGCGGCGCGCGGTGAGCACGCCGAACCTGACCAGTGCCGCGGCCAGCGGCAGCGCGCTCGCCAGGTGCCAGGGGCGGGCGGCGGTAGTCTCACTCGCCGCCCACATCAGGTACGTCGCGAGCATGCCCACGCCGATAAGCAACTGGACGATGCGGAGCATCCCTGGCTGGTACCAGCGCATCACCGGACGGTGCCGGACAGCTTCATCGCCCAGCGAGGTGAGCTCGGTGTACCGCTTGGCGACCGCGACGCCGAGCGCGCCGAGGGTGCACACGAGCAGGAACCAGATGGACAGCGGCTTCACGTGGGTCGCCGCCGCGCCGCCGAGAACGCGCAGCAGGAAGCCGGAGGCGACGAGCAGCACCTCGAGGAACGGAACGTGCTTGAGCCGGAACGAGTACAGGAACTGCAGGCAGAGGTAGACGGAGACCGCCTCGACAAGCCGGGGCTCGCGGATTAGCACGCCCGCGCCGACAGCGAGGACGACCGCGAGCGCGCCGAGCACGAGCGCGTGCTGGGCGGGCAGCGCGCCGGAGGCGATCGGGCGGTTCCGCTTGACCGGATGACGCCGGTCGCGCTCGGCGTCGACCACGTCGTTGACGAAGTACACCGCCGCCGAGGCGCAGGCGAAGGCGAACATCGCGAGCAGCGCGTAGCCGAAGCCGTGGTCGCGGCCCAGTGATGCGGCGGCCAGCGGCGCCGCGAACACCAGGAGATTCTTCGGCCACTGCCGTGGCCTGGTCTCCCTGATGACCGCGATGAGCCACCGCGAAGGCGTCACCGCCAGGGCCGCCGCGGACGCCGCTGCCTGTGGTCCCGTGTTTTCGCCAGGGACCAGGGTCTTGTCTATTGTCACCGCGCGTATACCGCCGTGAAGTCCCGGGTGTAGGTCGAGTAGTACGAGTAAGCGCTCTGCTGCTGGTTCGGCAGCAGGTTAACCGGCGTCGGGTCTGACGGGTGGCTGTTTGCGCTGTAATACTCGTACTTCATCCAGTACGGGTTGATGTCGAGCTGCATGCCCTCAACCGCGCCGGCCCGCTGCAGCAGGTCGGCCAGGTCCTGAACGTTGAGTGCCGGGCCGTAGACGTAGATGATCCTGCCGTCCTTGGTGATGCCAAGCCCGGAACGCCACACGTAGTAGCCGCCGCCGAGCGTAGCGCCGAAGTTCGTCTCTACGTTCTGGTTGAGGTTCGCCTCGATCTTGCCACGGTCGATGAGCAGCTTCAAGTTCTGCCGCACGCCTTCGATCGACGAGTTCATCGTGAAGTCGCGGCCCCACTCGCCGATCTTGACCGTGCCGTTCTTGTAGTACACGATCGTCGCCTCGCCGGTCACGAGCGAGCCGTGGTACTCACCGTTGAGGTAGAAGCCGCCCCCCGCGCTGTCCAGCTTGAAGCCGCCGTTGAACGTGGCGACCAGGCCGGTACGGCTTCCCGGCGCGATGGACGTCGAGCCCCACTTCCCCCAGTTACCCGGGCCAGGATCCTCCGAGCCGGGGTGCAGCTGGAACGAGACCAGCCGCTGGTCCATCGACGCGATCCCGTTGACGTAGGACGTGTACGTGGCGTCCCGCAGGAAGGTGGTGAAGATCGCGGGCTGGCCCTTCACCTTCTCCACGACCCGCCACTGCCCCTCCCCAGGCACCGGCGCGCCGGCCAGCGACTTCAGCGTGGCCGGGACGTCGGGCGTGAAGCCCTTCGCATGCGTCTTGGTCGGGCTGACCTGCTGCCCCTTGGGGATGGCGAGCGAGAAGGACGGCTTGCCACCGGCCTTGGGCGGGTTGTAGCTGAGCCACTCGCCGAACGTGACGACCGGGCCGAGGTAGTGGTCGCGGGCCCATTCGGCGAGGTTGGACGACAGGCTCTGGCCGTTGTTGGACGTGATCGCCTGGCCGATCGAGAACGTCACCCAGATCAGGAACACGCCGAACAGCGCGGCGACGATGCGGACGGACCGCAGCCGCGCGATCTTGCGCGTCCTGCGGAACGGGACCTTC
>NZ_JBARCR010000886.1:0-3708 GCF_049794275.1 Trebonia sp. | reverse complement strand
ATCTATCAGTTATGACCACTTCTATGACCGATTTGCCCGATTTATCGATTCGTCCCCACGGAACTGATAGAGAGTTGAAGTGGCGAGGCGCGGCGGCGGCGCGGGCAGCGTCGCGAGATGGTTAGCGACGGGCGGGGCGGGGTTTTGACGGGCGGGGGTGAAACCTATCATCGGGGCATGACGGAGTTCCGGCTTGCCGAACGGATGGGGCGGCTCGGCACTGAGTCCGCGTTCGAGGTGCTCGCCAGGGCCAAGGCCCTGGAGGCCGCCGGGCAGACGATCGTTCACCTGGAGATCGGCGAGCCCGATTTCCCGACGGCCGGGCACATCGTCGAGGCCGCGGTCGAGGCGCTGCGAACCGGCCACACGCACTACGTGCCCGCGCCGGGGATCCCGGCGCTGCGCGAGGCGGTCGCCGCGTTCCTGGAACGGACCGGGCGGATGCGGGTGCCCCCGGACCGCGTGGTGGTGACGCCCGGCGCCAAGCCGATCATGTTCTTCACGATCCTCGCGCTGGCCGGACCCGGTGACGAGGTGCTCTACCCGGACCCCGGCTTCCCGATGTACGAGTCGATCACCTCGTTCGCCGGCGCGACGCCCGTACCGATCCCGCTGCGCGAGTCCAACGACTTCAGGATCGACGTCGCCGAACTCGAGCGGCTGATCACCCCGCGCACCAGGCTGCTGATCATCAACTCCCCGCACAACCCGTGCGGCAGCGCGCTGACCCGCGAGGACTGCGCCGCGATCGCCGAGCTCGCGCAGCGCCACGACCTGGTGGTGCTCTCCGACGAGGTGTACTGGGCGATCAGGTATGACCGGGGGGTTGCAGAGGGGCCGTCCCCCCTACGGCAAGCAGGGCACGCGAGCGTGCTCGACTTCGACGGCATGGCGGACCGGACGATCCTGCTCGACGGCTGGTCAAAGACGTACGCGATGACGGGCTGGCGGCTCGGCTTCGGCGTCTTCCCGCCCGCCCTCGTGGAGCCGATCACCCGGCTGGCCATCAACTCGGTCTCGTGCACTTCGGCGTTCAGCCAGTACGCGGCCATCGCGGCGCTCGACGGGCCGCAGGACGGGGTGGCGCAGATGGTCGCCGAATTCCGCACGCGGCGCGACGTGATTGTCGGCGGCCTCAATGAGATTCCGGGTGTCAGCTGCGTCGAGCCGCAGGGAGCGTTCTACGCGTTTCCGAACATCAGAGGCACCGGCCTGACCGCCAGCGAGCTGGCCGACAGGCTGCTGTACAAGGCGGGCGTCGCCGCGCTGCCCGGCACCGCGTTCGGGCCGTGGGGCGAGGGCTTCCTGCGGTTTTCCTACGCGAACTCGGTGGCCAACATCCAGGTGGCGCTTGACGCGATCACGTCGCTGCTCGGTTAACTCCCTCCCGACAAACTGCCACAATTCGGCCAACAATCCGTAAATAACGATTTGGCCGCATTGGCAGCGTGATCGGGATTACACTAACCAGCTAGTCATATTTCGGTACCGGACGAGGTGGTCTGGTGTTGCTCGTCCGACACAGGCGAGGGCGGCGGAGCCTATGACGAGCCCTGACGTTCCGGGCAGCGAGCGGCCCGCTGGCCATGCCGCGGTGTCGCGGAGATCGTTCCGCCCGCACTTCCCCCCGCTCCCCTCGCGAGCCTCCCTGGCGCTGCGCAACTGGCCCGTCTCGCGGCGGCTTGTCGCGGTCATCGTGATGGCGCTGGTCATAGGCCTGGTTTTCGGCGGGCTGCGGGTCGCGTCCGCTATCGGGACCGCCAGCTCGTTCGCCCGCACCACACAGCTGGCCGTCCTCGGCGAGCAGGTCACCGCGCTGGCCCAGGCGATGGAGACCGAGCGCGACATGTCCGCCGCGGTGCTCGCCGACGACAGGGTCATCGCGGCGGCGACCGCCGCGAAGGAGCCGGACGCGGTGCTCAAGGGGCTCAAGGAGGGCGCGGCGCCCGACATGGCCGTGCAGGCGAGCGCCCAGGCGGCGACCAACGCGGCGGCGACGCGGACACTGAACCTGACGGAGCAGATCGGCGCGCAGTTCCCGGCGACCACCCAGGCCAGGGCCGCGACCGTCGTCTCGCAGATCGGCCTCATCCCCGCGCTCCGCTCCCAGCTCACCGGCCAGACGCCGTCGGCCGCGATCCAGGCGTACTCCGAGGCCATCGCCGACCTGTTCAACCTGAACGACGAGATCACGAGCGGCAGCGGAGACCCCGCGCTATCGGACGAGGTGCGCACCCTCGGCGCGATCTCCCGGGCCAAGGACCAGGCCTCGCAGCAGCGCGCGATCCTCTACGCCGCCCTCATCGAGTCCGCGGCCAACGACCCGGCCGCGCTGGCCGACGCCGGCGGACTGCAGGCGCTGACCACCGCGGCGGAGCTGGAGCAGGCCGACCTGATGGCCTTCCAGGCGTCCGCCACGCCCGCCGAGCAGGACGCCTTCCTCAGCACCGTGGCCAGCCCCGAAGTGGACACCGCGCAGCTGCTCGGCAACTTCATCAGCCAGGCGCAGAACCTGCAAGACGTCAAGAACCTCAGCCCCAAGGGCTCGGCCGTCATTACCCCGGCCACGGCGCCGGACCTGTGGTACCACGCCATGACGGACACGATCAACCGGATGCGCACGATCGAGCTGCAGGTGGCGGGCGGGATCGTGGCGCGCAGCACGATGCTCCAGCAGGGTGCGCGCGAGTCGGCGACGCTCGCCGGCGCGGTGACCGCCGGGGTACTCCTGCTGGTGCTGATCGCGACGCTCATCGTCGCACGGTCCCTGGTCGAGCCGCTGCGGCGGCTGCAGGCGGACGCGCTCGAGGTCGCGTCGATCCGGCTGCCCTCCCGGGTCGCCGAGCTCAGCCAGTCCGCCGAGCCGGACGTGAGCCGCGGGGTAGAGCCGATCGGCGTGGACTCCACCGACGAGATCGGACGGGTGGCCCGCGCCTTCGACCAGGTGCACCAGGAGGCCGTGCGGCTGGCCGGCAACGAGGCGCTGTTGCGCGGCAACGTCAGCGCGATGTTCATCAGCCTGTCCCGGCGCAGCGTGCCGCTGATCGACCGGCTGACCCGGATGATCGACGAACTCGAGCAGAACGAAGACGATCCCGACCGGCTGTCCAGCCTGTTCGCCATGGACCACCTGGTCACCCGGATGCGCCGCAACTCGGAGAACCTGCTGGTGCTCGCCGGCGAGGAACCGGTGCGCAAGTGGAGCGAACCGGTGCCGCTCGCGGACGTGGCCAGGGCCGCGACGTCGGAGATCGAGCAGTACGGCCGGATCGTGCTCAACATCCAGCCTGGGATCGTCGTCTCCGGGCAGGCCGCTGCCGACGTGGTGCACCTGCTCGCGGAGATCATCGAGAACGCCACCATGTTTTCCCCCAGGGACACCCCGGTGCAGCTCACTGGCCAGGAAGTGTCCACCGGCGGGGTGCTGCTCGAGGTCAGCGACGCCGGGATCGGCATCCCGCCGACCCGGCTCGCCGAGATGAACTGGCGGTTCGACAACCCGCCGCTCGTCGACGTGTCGGTGTCCAGGCACATGGGGCTGTTCGCGGTATCCCGGCTGGCGGCGCGGCACGGGGTGCGAGTCCGGCTGCAGGCGGCGGCGCCGCAGGGCGTGTCCGCCCTGGTCTGGCTGCCCGCCAGCCTCACAGGCCGGGAGTCGCGCCGGTACATCGACCGGCGGTCGCGGCAGCTCGCGAAGGAGTCATTCAC
>NZ_JBARCR010000885.1:0-1904 GCF_049794275.1 Trebonia sp. | reverse complement strand
CCGACGCGCCGTTCGCGGCCGGCAGGGTCGCCAGCGGGCCGCCGCTCGTGCACCCCGCGAGTGCCATGCCAAGCGCCGCAACGGCGGCGACGCCCGTCAGCCCGATGCGCCTCATACCGTCAACATTTCCCGACAATGAAGCGCCTCGAACGTAGTCGCCGCCCCTATCCACCCCAATCCAAGGGGGTCGATGGGCCATCGACCCCCTTCTATGGCGGTCGATGGACCATCCACCGCCTTCCGGGGGCGGCTCGCCTAGGCGTGGGCGTAGTCGCTGGCTATCGTGGCGCTGATCGCGGAGATCACCGCCGCGTTCGCCGTCCGGATGCCGAGTTCCCTGTTCTCGTCCAGGCTCGCGGCGGAGAAGTTCTCCGAGCCGACGAACACCTGCTGGCCGGACCGCCCCGCGTCGGCGACGACCGCCTTGGCGTGGATGTACAGGGCGCTGCTGCTGTCGGGGAACGTATGGACGTGTACGCCGGCGCGTCGCAGGGCGGCGAAGGCGCTGTTCCACTCGCTGTCGGCGGTCATCACCACCGTGACGTCCACGCCGCGCTTCGCGGCGGCCTCGAGCGCCGCGGTAACCCTGGAGTCGTTCATCTCCTCGTTCTCTACGGCGAGCGTACGGTGCGCCGCGTTGATGACGGCGAGGATCGATGCCTGCGAGTTGGTCGGCGACCAGACCAGGTCCGCGCCATCCGGCGGGGTGATGCCCTTGTGGGCGAAGTCGGCGTTGAACGTCGCGGTGATCGCGGCGATGTCAGGACGGCCGGTGTCGATCACCGCGAAGTCCCTGGTGCCCGAATAGTCGGCGGACACCATGTTGAGCGTCATGATGACCGACGTCTTGCCGTCGACCGTGAGCGTCTTCTGGTGGTACGTAGTGCCCGAGGGTGCCCAGGCCACGTGCACCTTATGCGCCGCCAGGTACGAGTAGGTCGCCGAGTTCCGCGACTTCTCCAGGTGCCGGTCGAGGAGCACCCGCACGTCGACGCCGCGCGAGGCGTCCGCGGCCAGGTCCCGCTCCGCGGTGGTGTCGCGCAGCTCGTACATGGTCAGGTTGACCGACGACCTGGCGCCGGTGATGAGCTTGTAGATCGTGGTGAGCCCGTCGGCGGGCTCTATCAGCAGGCGAAGCGGCCCGGTGCCGATCCCGGCCGGGTGGGCCTTGCTCTTAGGGTCCTTGGTTGCCTTCGCGCTCGAATGTGAGTTCTTGTGTGCGGAGTGGGAGCTCGCGGGCGGGTCCGCGGACGGAGAGACTGTTACCTTGCAGCCCGTGAGGATCACGAGCGCGCTGGCCACCGCCAGCAGCGGCAAACGGTGCATACCGTCATATCTACCGGCGATTTGGCATCACTAACTCGGGCTGCTCAGCGTGTCACGATGGCCGGTTCCCGTCCGTCATGGAAGAGGACGGACCCAGAAACGAGCGATGAGGCGTAGCTGATGAACGACGACTGGCTGGCCGGCCGGTTCGAGGGAAACCGCGCCAGGCTGCGGGCGATGGCCTACCGGATGCTCGGCTCGGCGAACGACGCCGAGGACGCTCTGCAGGAGGCGTGGATCCACGCCGCCAGGGCGGACGCAGGCGCGGTGGCGAACCTGGACGGCTGGTTCACCACGATCGTGGCGCGCGTGTGCCTCGACATGCTGCGCAAGCGCAGGGCGCGGCCCGAGGAGCCGACCTGGGCGGACATCGAGCCCGGTTCGCTCGCGGCCGCGGCCCCGGCACAGGCCGGGCCCGCGCCCGGCCCCGAGCAGGAGGCGGTGCTCGCCGACTCGGTCGGCCTCGCGCTGCTCGTGGTGCTCGACAGGCTGGCGCCCGCGGAACGGGTGGCGTTCGTGCTGCACGACATGTTCGGCGTGCCGTTCGGGGAGATCGCGGGGATCACCGGGCGCTCGCC
>NZ_JBARCR010000884.1:0-2235 GCF_049794275.1 Trebonia sp. | reverse complement strand
CTGCCGCTCGTTTTCGGCACGATCCCCGCGGACGTCGCGCTGACGGTCGCCGGCATCGCCGGCCTGCTGGCAGCCCCGTGGCTCACCTCGGCCGTCGCCTCGCTCGACGCCCGGGTCGCCTCGGCGCTGCTCGGGCCGAGCCGCGCCGAGGAGCTGCAGCACCGGGTGGAGCACCTGACTCAGACCAGGGCCGGCGTCGTCGACGCCGCGGACGCCGAGCGCCGCCGGCTGGAGCGGGACCTGCACGACGGCACCCAGCAGCGGCTCGTCTCGCTGGCGATGAACCTGGGCATGGCCAGGGCGCAGGCCAGCACCGCAGAAGAGGCGCTGGACGCCGTAGCGGAAGCCCACGAGGCGGCCAAGGCCGCGCTCGCCGAGCTGCGGGACCTGATCCGCGGGCTGCACCCGGCCGTGCTCGAGGACCGGGGGCTCGACGCGGCGCTGTCCGGCGTGGCGGCGCGGATGCCGATCCCGGTCCGGCTCACCGTGGACCTGCCGCGCCGCCCGTCGCCGGTGGTCGAGGCGGTCGCCTACTTCGTGGTGTCCGAGGGCCTGGCCAACATCGCCAAGCACGCCCAGGCGTCCCAGGCGGAGGTGTTCGTGCAACGCACCGGAGACAGGCTGCACGTTATCGTCACCGACGACGGTGTGGGCGGCGCCGACCCGGCCCGCGGCACCGGCCTGGCGGGCCTGGCCAGGCGCGCCGAGTCAGTGGACGGGACCTTCGAGGTCACTAGCCCGCCCGGCGGGCCGACCGTGCTTTCCGTGGACCTGCCATGCGCCAGGTAACCGCCGCGCCCGGCACCCGAGGCACCAGCACCCGAGGCACCGGCGCCCGGGGCACTGGCCGCTGGATCTGGGTCGTCAGCGGCCTGGTCACCGTCGTGGCGCTCGCCGTTCCCGGCGCGCACCTCATCCTGAACGCCGGTACCCCCAGCGCGCAGGGGAATATAGCCGCCATCCCGACCCGCACGATCACCATCACCCAGCCGGTCACCAGCCTGAACGTGCAGAGTTACGGCGCGCCGATCCAGATCACGACGGGGTCGGGGCCCGACGTCACGGTCGCCGAGGCGATCTCCTCCTCGGGAGACCCCTCGCCCGCCGTGACCGCGCAGGTGACCGGAGGGCAGCTGACCCTCGCGGCCCCGGGGTGCGCGCAGTCGGACTGCAGCGTCGGCTTCACCGTGACCCTGCCCACCCGTGTCCCCGTCACGGCCGCGAGCTCAGGCGGCGACATCATCATCTCCGGCGCCGCCGGGGCCAGCCTGGACTCGGGCGGCGGCGCGGTGCGGGCCACCGGCATCACCGGATCCCTCGGCATCACCAGCGAGGGCGGCCCGGTGCTCCTCGACAGCACCGCCGGGGCGAACGTCGACTCCGGCGGCGGCGTGGTGCAGGCCGCGAAGATCTACGGGCAGCTCACCGTCACCACCGAAGGCGGTCCTGTGATCGTCAGCGGCCTGACCGGGGCGCTGCACGCCGACACCGGCGGCGGCAACCTGATCGCGGAAGGGGTCAGCGCGTCGACGGCGTCCGTCACCGCCGAGGGCGGCGACGCGCGGCTCGGATTCGCCACGGCACCGGACAGCGTGCAGGTCGACACCGGAGGCGGTGCCGCGGACCTGTCCGTGCCCGGCGGCCCATACGCGCTGACCGCCGATGACGGCGGCGGCGGTCCCGAGCTGATCTCGATCGCCACGAACCCGGCCGCGACCCGCTCGATCATCGTCAGCACCAACGGCGGCCCGCTGCGCATCGACGCGGGAGCGGTCGGCGGCCAGAAGGTCAGCGTGAAGACGGCAACCGGCGGGCCGCCGAACCCGCCCAAGCCGCCGGTCCCGCCGAAGCCCTAGCCCGGGCGGACCGCGATCGCGCGCAGGTCGGCGGCGGCGCCGGTGAGCTGCCTGCCGTCGGGCCACACCGCGAGCAGCCGCCTGGTCAGGTCGAGTCCCCGCACCGGAACCGCGCGCAGCGTGCCGGCCGCCAGTTCCTGGGTAACCGCGAGCGAGCTGAGCACGGCAGGGCCGATGCCAGCGGCGACCGCCGCCTTGATCGCGGTCGTCGACGAAAGCTCGGCGACGGGCGAGACGCGCTCCAGGCTGGCTTGCGCGTCTAGCGCCTCCTCCAGATAGCGCCGCGTCCCTGAGCCCGGCTCGCGGGCCACTAGCGGCGTGGCGGCCAGTTCGGCGGCGGTGATGCCGGACCGCCGGCGGACCCACGGGTGCCCGGGGC
>NZ_JBARCR010000883.1:0-4355 GCF_049794275.1 Trebonia sp. | reverse complement strand
CGATCCTTACCGGCTTGAGCGGTTCGCGCAGGCGCAGGATGCCGGCGGCACCTACCAGCGGGCCGTCGCGGAACTGCGCGCGGGCCGGAAGGTGAGCCACTGGATGTGGTTCGTCTTCCCGCAGGTCGCGGGCCTCGGGTTCAGCGCGATGTCCCAGCGGTACGCGATCTCCGGGCTCACAGAAGCCCGCGCGTACCTGAACCACCCGGTGCTCGGCCCCCGGCTGACCGGATGCGCCCGCATCGTCGCGGGCACCGAGGACAGGACCGCCGACGACATCTTCGGTCCCGTGGACGCGATGAAGCTGCGCTCGTCGATGACGCTGTTCGCGGCCGCCGCGCCGCAGGAACGCGTGTTCGCCGAAGTGCTGGCGAAGCACTTCGGCGGCGTCCGCGACGACGCCACGCTCGCGCGCCTCTAATCCGCGCCGGCACCTTCCTCGACCAGCCTGGCGAGCTTGCCGATGGACTGGCTCCAGCCAAGCTCGTTGTCCTCCGGCCGGACGCCGGGCGGGAGGTTCTCGTGCGTGCCGGTGAGCACGGTGCCGCCGTCGGCGGCATCGGCGAGGGCGTAGGTGATCGTCATCTCGCCGCCCAGCGCCGGGTCCGGGGTCTCGAACTCCACCACCTGGACGACCTCGGTGTCGGGGACGAGCCGGGTGAAACGGCCGTGGTACGTGTCGGTCTGCGCGGTGGTCTTTCCGGTCCCCGTCGGCGCGTCGTAGGTCAGCGAGACCCGGAACTCGCCGCCTTCCCTGGCGTCGAACGCGTGCACGTGGCTGGTCATGATGTCGGGGACCTGCCACCGCTGTACGGCGTCGGGGTCCAGCAGCGCCTGGTAGACGCGGCTGCGCGGAGCCCTGATGTGCCTGGTGAGGCGCGTCGTTCCCATCCCCGCAGGTTAACACCGCGAGCGGCGGACCTACGGGATCGTCCAGGCGCGCTCCGCGGTGATGTGGATGGCCGTCCGGTAGTTCTCGTCGAACCACGACGCCGGGCGGCCCATCGCCTCGACCGCCGGCATGTACTTGTCGAGCAGCCCGGGGAACCGCGACGGCGGCGGCGCGTCGCGGACGATCCGGGCGTGGCCGGAGATCACCACGACGTCGCCGCCGCCCGGCGTGGAGTTGAAGTTCAGCGACACGCTGTCGTTAACCGCGATGTGCCGCAGTTTCGCGCCGCCGTTCACGCTGTAGACGGTGATCGCGGAGCCGTCCCACACGAACCACACCGGCCGCGGCGTGGGCCGTCCGGTCGACGTCACGGTGGTCAGCCAGGCGACCTGGTCGCTGATCAGATGGCGTTCGATCTGCTCGGTTAGCTCGAATCCCATACGGCCCATCTTTCCAGACGCTTCCAGCCCGCCTCGGGCGAGCTAGATCTTGTGGTGTTGTCGCTCATCCCGGCCTGTGGCGCTGGGTCAGGTGGGTGTGTCGCCGGTGACGTGGGTGCGCAGGTCGCGGATGATGAGTTCGACGGTGTGGGCGATGACGTCCGGGATGCGCTCGAGGGGCAGGCCGTAGCTGTCGTGCAGCGGCCACGAGGCGTCGGCGCCGGACAGCCGCAGCACCATCGCGGTGGCTTCCGCGGTGGCCTGGGCGGGCGCCCCGACAGCGTCCACCGCAGCCCGGATCGCGTCGAGGCGTTTCGCCCGGCGGTTCCGGCGCACCGTCTGCCAGACCTCGCCGCTGCTGGTCGCCAGCGCGCGGCTCAGCGAGCTGGCCAGCGCGTTGGCGTGGATCTCCCGGAAGTAGCGCGGCAGGTCGTCGGGGCCTGCGGCGGGCGTGATTCCGCCTGGGTTGAGATGCTGGTCGAACCACTCGGAGAGAGCGGCGACCTGGCTCTCGAGGTTCGGGAAGTACAGGTGCACGGTGCGTACCGAGACCCCGGCCCGGACCGCGGCCTCGCTGGGTGACAGCGTATTGCGCCCGGGGTCGGACAACTGCTTCACGAACGCGTCGAGGATCGCGCTGCGGGTTGCAGCGGCCTGCGCCTCACGCTTGGGACTGACGTAGCGTCTGGGCTCGCTCACATGACGAATTCAATATCATGGCTGACCGCGACACGGACCACCCCGGCGATGTCCGGCGGGTTCATCTCGACCTCGCTCGCGACCTCGGAGAAGAACGCCGCGGCGTCGCCCTGCGTGGTAATGGTCAGGAAGTGGACGTCGGTCACGTTGCGGTAGCTGTGCACGGTGTTGGACGGCACGTGGGCGGCACCTCCGGGACCGACGATCCGCGCTGAGCCATCGACCGTGACCTCGAGCTGGCCGGACAGGACGACGTAGATCTCTTCCCACGGGTGGCGGTGCGGCGGCGGCCCGGCCTCGGCGGGGCCGCTGGTGTCGAAGACCTCAACGGCCGATCCCATCGCGTGGGTCAGCAGCGGACGCAGCGTCTCGCCCAGTACGAGGTTGCTGTCGGCGGTGTCGAGGGTGGTGGTCGTGATCGTCATCGGATGCCTCCGTCCCGGGGCCTCGCCGCCCCGCATAAATGGCTTCAGTCAAATGAAGCCAATCTCCCCGGAAGAGGCGATACAGTTCGCTGCAGTCAAGTGCAACCAAAATTTCCGGCTGGAGTACTAGCTGCCGCGATACGTGGAGTAGGCGAACGGGGAGAGCAGCAGCGGCACGTGGTAGTGGCCCTCGGTCACCGTGAAGGTGATCGTCACCTCCGGGTAGAACGCCGCCACCCCGCGCGCCGCGAAATACCCGCCCGTCCCGAACACGACCCGGTACACCCCCGGCCTCGTCCGCGCCTCGAACCGGTGCCGGCCGTCGGCGTCGGTCGAGCCGGTCTCGATCGCCTCCCAGCCGTCGGGCGCGGAGAACGCCAGTGACACCAGGACGCCGGCCGCTGGCGCGCCGAGCGCCGCGTCGAGCACGTGCGTGGAGACGGTCACGAGCCCAGCGCCTTCGCCACCCGGAGCAAGGTGATCTTCTCGAGCTCCGCGGTCGCCACCGCCCGTTCCGTCGCGGGATCGTTGCCCAGCCTTGCCCCGAGAGCGGCCCGCATCTGCTCGCCGCTCAGCCCGGTGGCGCAGATCAGGAACACGTGCCCGAACCGCTCCTCGTAAAGAGCGTTCCCGGCAGCCAGCGTGGCGCGGGACGAGTCGCCGACGCCGGACTGCTCGGCCGCCGACTGACCGTGAACCCGGTCGCCGATCCGCGGGTGCGCGGACATGGCCTCAAGCACGTCATCCCAGGCGAGCGACTCGAACGCGGTCCTGGTCGCCTTCTCGGCCGCGGCCAGCGACGGGTACGGGCGGCCGGCCGCCATCGCGCCGGCGAACCGCCGGGACGCGCAGCACGACAGCATCACGGCGACCGCCTCACCGGGCGGCGATGCGTTGAACGACGCCAGGGTCACCCGGCCAGCCAACCACGCCGCGGCGGGGAAGGCGATGTTAACGCGCGGCTATTCGTCTTGTAGCTTCCGCTAAACACACGCGGGTTACGGTGGCGCGGTTGCCAACTGGAGGTAGGTATGCCGGAGGTCCACTCCCACGAGCTGCTGCTCGCGAGCGTCCCGCGGCCGGTGCTCCGCTCATTCCGCGACCGGCTCCTCGGCCCGCTCGCCGAATACGACACCCGCCGGGGCGCCGAGCTGCTGCCCACGCTGAAGTCGTTCCTGGCCTGCGATGGGTCGTGGAGCGTGTGCGCGTCGCGGATGTACGTGCACGTCAACACCGTGCGGTACCGGATCGGCCGGATCGAGGCGCTGACCGGCCGTGACCTGTCCTCGCTGCCGGACCGGGTCGACTTCTTCCTCGCGCTGCGCGGCGGGTAATCCGCGCGCGGGGCCGCCGGGCGCCGCCTAGGCTGGGCACGTGGTGCTCCCGTGACCTCTGAATCCGAGCAGCAGTGGCTCCGCGTCCACGCCTACCTGAACCGCAACCGGCACGACCTCGCCGTGCGCGCCGCCGCCGGGTACCCGGCGGAGAACCGGGTGGCCGGCACCCCGCTGCTCGCGCCTCCCGTGTGGCGGCTCCGGTTCCCCGTGCCGCTCGGCGACGTCCGCCTGGAGTTCCGCGAGCAGGCGCCCGCGCCCCGCGTCACCGACATCGCGGACATCGCGCCGGAGCTGCTGCCGGCGCGCGCCGACGGCACCCGCTACCGGCGCTACTCGGACGTGGTCCTAGAGCTCGCCAGCCCCGCCATCTTCGAGAACCGCAGCACCTACCGGCTGCTTGACGCGGACCTGACCGGCGAACGCCCGCACCTGACCTTTACCCGGGGCCGGTTCTTCGACGGCGTCGACGTCGGCGGGCCGGCGGCGCACGAGTTCGCCGCCGCCGAGCTCCGGCCAGGTCGCGGTACGCCGCTGCGCCGCGCCATCGGGGACCCGTGGGACC
>NZ_JBARCR010000882.1:0-2335 GCF_049794275.1 Trebonia sp. | reverse complement strand
GAGTAGCGCCTGCCTGGCACGGTCCCCTTGGCCCCAGCCGACGAGTGCCGCCCCGGCGGCGATCACGAGCACCGCCCACCACGCGTACGGCAGCGACCCGTTCGGCCGCCACACGCCGCGGATCAGGTGCGCCGCCACGTCCGCGCCGCCGGCCGCCACGGCGACCGCGAAGGGGCGGCGCTGTGCGACGTACAGCGTCCCCAACGTCGCGGCCGGCGTGGCCGCGGGCGACAGCGCCGCCAGCACGGCCAGCGCCACCGCGCCGGGCACCGGCCAGCGCAGTAGCACTGGCACCAGGGCGCAGGCTACGAGCCCCACCGCGATATCCAGCGTCAGCAGTCCGGACGACTCGTGCGAGCTGGCCTGTCCCACGATGGTCGCCGCGGTCAGTGCCCCGATCCCTGTCGTAGCTCCCGCGATCACCGGCAGCGGTGGCGATTCACTCACGCGTCCAGGCTAGGGCCGGGATGGCCAGCCGCGACACCGACCAAAGTCGGACACGGGGCCGGCCCGGGTCGATGCGGGAGCCGGCGAGCGGCCGATGCCCGGCGTCCCCGCCCCGGGCGAGGCTGCCGTCATGACAACCACTACCTCAGTACCAGAAACCCTCAGCCCAGGCACGTACCGGATCGACGAGGAACGCTGCCTCATCACCTTCCGCACCAGGCACCTGTTCGGCCTCGGCGCCGTCCGCGGCACGTTCCGGCTCCGCTCCGGTGAGATCCGGCTGGCCGAACAGGTCCAGGACTCCGCCGTGCGGGCGACCGTGGACGCCGAGAGCTTCCACACCGGAAACCCGGGCCGGGACCGTACCGTCCGGTCGGCCCGGCTACTCGACACAGCCGAGCACCCTATCTTCACGTTCACGTCCACCCAGGTCGCCGAGTCCGGCGGACGGCGGGTCGTGCGCGGCCGGCTGGTCGTGCGCGACGCTGAGCACCCCGTCGAGCTGACGATCGAGCAGGCGCGGGCGGACGGCCCGCAACTCACCATCGTCGCCAGCGCCGGCATCGACCGGTACGCCTTCGGGGTCACGGCCATGAAGGGCCTCGCCGCCAGGCGGCTGTCCTGCCAGCTCGAGATCGTCGCGATGAGGAAGGAGACGGAGGCGGAGGGACGATGACGGCCATCGAGGTTGAGGGACTGAGCAAGCGCTACGGCCCCAAGGTCGCGGTTGACGACGTGAGCTTCGCTGTCGCCGAGGGCGAGATCTTCGGCCTGCTCGGCCGCAACGGCGCCGGCAAGTCCACCACGGTCGACTGCCTTGCCGGGCTGCGCGTGCCCGACCGCGGCCGGATCCGCGTCGCGGGCTTTGACCCGCGGCAGGACCGGCGTGAGCTGCGCCAGCTGCTCGGCGTCCAGCTCCAGGAGAGCGAGCTGCCCGACCGGCTGACGGTCGCGGAGGCGATGCGGCTGTATGCCTCCTTCTATCCCCGGCCCGCGGACATCGACGGCCTGCTCGCGCAGCTCGACCTCACCGACAAGAGCAACACCAGGTACCGCCGCCTGTCCGGCGGCCAGAAGCAGCGGCTGTCGATCGCGCTCGCGCTGATCGGGCGGCCGCGGATCGCCATCCTCGACGAGCTCACGACCGGCCTCGATCCGGTCGCCCGCCGGGACACGTGGCAGCTCATCGACGACATCAGGAACCAGGGAGTGACGATCGTGCTGGTCACCCACTTCATGGACGAGGCCGCACGGCTGTGCGACCGGGTCGCCATCATGCGCGACGGCCGGATCGCCGCGCTCGGCGCCCCCGCCGCACTAGCCCAGCCCACCCTCGAGGACGCCTTCGTGGCGCTGACCGGCCGGAGGACATCATGAAAATGCTCACGATGACGGAGGCCAAGCTGCTGGTGCGCGAGCCCCTCGCGCTGTTCTGGGGGCTCGTGTTTCCCATGGCGCTGCTGGCCGTCATGGGGCTGTCCTCCTCCGATATCGGCGGCGTGCCGCTAGTCACCATCTACGAGCCGATCGTCATCGCGTTCGTGGGCGTGGTGTTCGGCGTCCAGGGCATTCCCGTGCAGGTGGCGGGCTATCGGGAGCGGCGTATCCTGCGGCGGCTCGCGACCACCCCGGCCGGTCCGGTGCGGGTGGTCGCCGCCCAGCTCATCGTCAGCCTGGTGGTGGTGCTGGCCGCGACGGCGGGTGTCCTCGCCGTGGGACGGCTCGGCTTCGGCGTTCCGCTGCCGCGCCAGCCCGCCGGCTTCGTCCTGGTGGCAGTGCTGTCCGCCACCGCGATGCTCGCCCTCGGCCTGCTGATCGGCGCCGTGGCGCCCACCGCCCGGTCCGCGGGGGCGGCCGGGACGGTGCTGTTCTTCCCGCTGATGTACTT
>NZ_JBARCR010000881.1:0-3415 GCF_049794275.1 Trebonia sp. | reverse complement strand
GCCAGGCCCACCCCGAGCATCGCCGCGCTCTTCAGTCCCGCGAAGGCCACCACGACCGCGACGGCGAGAAACGCCAGCGCGAAACTCAGGCGGGCCAGCCAGCGCTGCGACCGCGTGGCCTGCAGGGCCGTTCCGGAAGGATCTGGAGGCAGGCCTGACATGCGGCTATCGTGACCCGCCGGCGGCCAGGGGGAGATCACCCGGCGAGGGTGAGCAGTCCACCCTGATGCGGCAGTGCGTGCCGGCGGCCTCAGCCGCCCCAGCGAGCACGCGCGTCGCTACGGCCTCCGCTTTGGCCTCGGCGTTCCCTGAACCGCCGTATCTCGATCACGTTGGCACCGAAATTTTCGAGCCGGGCCAGGAAGGCTGCCAGTGCTGCCTGGTCGGGCAACGGCCCGTGCAGCACGGTCCCGACCGGCGCCGGGGCGGCACTCAGCAACTCGAAATCCTGCAAGACCTCGGAAGGCAGCATTCCCGCCACCCGGATCTCGTAATAGGCCACCATGGCGGCACCTCCAATCACCCAATCTCAGACGCCCACTGCCTCAGACGCCCACTGCCCACGCTGTCGCAGTACAACCACCAGCGGCCCATTCGTAGCGGGTGAACTTTCGCTGCCGGTCACCCCACGTTCAGCTGTTGTTCAAAGTCCGTGTTTGGCCGCCCTGTCATGGGTAGCGGGGAGTGCCGTTACGGCAATACGACATTCGACGCTTAGGGAGACAATCATGGCCAAGCATGACGTGGACCCGGTGCTACGGCAGCTAGTCCGGGCCATCAACGAGTCGGGCGAGGGCGCGGTGCCCGTCACCGTGTCCGCGCACGGCACGATCCTGCACGGCGTCCTGATCTCCGAGCGGCGGTACTTTTCCGAACTGGTTCAGCGGAACCCGCTCATGAGCGCCCTTGAGCCGTCCTCTGGCCTGCTCGGCAAGGAGTACGCCAAGGACACCGACTCGGAGTCAGACCACCACCTGCACCTCCTCGACGAGCACGTCCCGGCCGGGAGCAAGGCCGCCCGCGGGGCCACCGAGGGCCTGTGGCGCGTCAGCCTCGAGGCGGTCGACGGATGGGCGCTGCGGCACGGCGTGGCTGCCGAGGACGCGGCTGACGACAGGGGACCGTTCGCGCGCGTGCTCAGCAACAACTGACCGGCTCCGGGGCCAGACCCATCTCTTGTAGGACCAGTAGCGGAACAACGTCGCGAGGGCGATTCCGCCCGCCAGCGCGACGTTGTACGAGAGCTTGCCCTCCCACCCGAACGCGGAGGCCAGCCACACGCAGCCTTCGGAAATGGCGACACCGATCCCGTTCGCCACGCAGAACAGCACCGTCTCCCGGCCGAGCCCGCCGTGTTCGCGGCGCCGGAAGGTCCAGTAGCGGCTGGCCACGAAGCTGATCACCACGGCGGCGAGCGTCGCGATCGCCACCGCGGTGAAGCGGTCCAGCCCGGCGTCGTACCGCAGCAGGTTGGCGCCGCCGTCAGTGATGACCACGCCGGCCAGCCCGACCACGGCGAACCGGGCCGCCTCGCTGATCAGGTCACGGAACCTGCCGTAGAACTGCCTCATGCAGCCATCGTCGCCTGAGACGGTTCGCCGTGTCGTCGGCCGCCAGGCTGAAAACGCCGGTCATCCCCGGGGACGACGACCACCTAGGATTCGTAGTCATGATGTCGGTGACGCCGCTGCGATCCAGCGCGGACACCGCGAGCGAAGCGTTCAAGCGCAACCACGCGGCCAACAGCGCGCTCGCGGCGGAACTCAGAGACAAGCTCGAAACAGCGGCGCGCGGCGGCTCTGACCGCGCCCGCGACCGCCACGTCAGCCGCGGCAAGCTGCTGCCGCGCGACCGGGTGGACACCCTGACTGACCCCGGCTCGCCGTTCCTCGAACTCAGCCCGCTCGCCGCCGACGGCATGTACGACGGCGACGCGCCGGCGGCGGGCATCATCACCGGAGTCGGCCGCGTCGAAGGCCGCGAGTGCGTCATTGTCGCCAACGACGCGACCGTCAAGGGCGGCACCTACTACCCGATGACGGTCAAGAAGCACCTGCGCGCCCAGGAGGTGGCGCTGCACAACAACCTGCCCTGCGTCTACCTCGTCGACTCGGGCGGCGCGTTCCTGCCCAGGCAGGACGAGGTGTTCCCGGACCGCGAGCACTTCGGCCGCATCTTCTACAACCAGGCGACGATGTCGAAACGGGGCATCCCGCAGATCGCCGCGGTGCTCGGCTCCTGCACCGCCGGCGGCGCCTACGTCCCCGCGATGAGCGACGAGGCCGTGATCGTCAGGAACCAGGGCACGATCTTCCTCGGCGGCCCGCCGCTGGTGAAGGCCGCCACCGGCGAGGTGGTCACCGCGGAGGAACTCGGCGGCGGCGACCTGCACTCGCGCGTCTCCGGCGTGACCGACCACCTCGCCGAGGACGACACCGACGCGCTGCGCATCGTCAGGAGCATCGTCGCCACGCTCGGCCCGCTCACCCCGCGCCCCTGGGACGTCCACCCGTCAGAGGCGCCGCTGTACGACGCTGACGAGATCTACGGCGTCGTCCCCGCGGACCTGCGCACCCCCTACGACGTGCGCGAGGTCATCGCCAGGATCGCCGACGGCAGCCGGCTCGCCGAGTTCAAGAAAGAGTACGGCCCCACCCTCGTCACCGGCTTCGCCCGCATCCACGGCCACCCCGTCGGCATCATCGCCAACAACGGCATCCTGTTCAGCGAGTCCGCGCTCAAGGGCGCCCACTTCATCGAGCTGTGCGACCAGCGCCGGATTCCCCTGATCTTCCTGCAGAACATCACCGGCTTCATGGTCGGCAGGCAATACGAGGCGGGCGGCATCGCCAAGCACGGTGCCAAGATGGTCACCGCCGTCGCCTGCGCGCGAGTCCCGAAGCTCACGGTGATCATCGGCGGCTCGTTCGGCGCGGGCAATTACGCGATGTGCGGCCGCGCCTACTCGCCACGATTCCTGTGGATGTGGCCGAACGCCCGCATCTCCGTCATGGGCGGCGACCAGGCCGCGAGCGTGCTGGCCTCCGTCGGTAGTGGCGTCGGCAGCGACGAGGCCGACGTCCGCGAGCAGTACGAGCACCAGGGCAACCCGTACTACTCGACCGCCCGGCTGTGGGACGACGGGGTCATCGACCCGGCCGGCACCCGCCGGGCCCTCGGGCTCGCGCTGTCCGCGGCCGCCAACGCCCCGCTCGAGCCGGCCGGCTACGGCGTCTTCCGGATGTGAGGCGACGTGTTCAGTAAGGTCCTGATAGCCAACCGCGGCGAGATCGCCGTCCGGATCATCCGCACCCTGGACCGGCTCGGCATCGCCAGCGTCGCGGTCTACAGCGACGCCGACGCCGGCGCCCCACACGTCCGCGCGGCGCGCGAGGCGGTGCGGATCGGCCCGCCG
>NZ_JBARCR010000880.1:0-2460 GCF_049794275.1 Trebonia sp. | reverse complement strand
CGCCCAGGCCTCGCGGGCCGCGACGAGCGCGAACTGCTCGCAGAGGTCCATCCGGCGTGCCTGCACCCGGCCGACGACCGCCACCGGGTCCGCCGCGGCGGGCGCCGCGATCTTCACCGGCAGCGTGTCCACCCAGGATTCGGTGAGTCGCCGCACCCCGCTGGTTCCGGCGAGCATCGCCGACCAGGTGGACGCGACATCACCGCCGAGCGGCGTGGTCGCGCCAAGCCCGGTGACGACGACGATGGCCTGATCGTTGCTCACAACAACCTCCGTGAAACGACTGGGTGACGACGAAACCCCTGCCGGGGAATGCCGTCAGGAGTTCTTGGATACGAAATTGACGACGTCCTGGACCGTCTTAAGGTCCTTGAGCTGCTCGTCAGGGATTTCGACGCCGAACTTGTCCTGCGCGGCGACGGCGATCTCGACCATGGACAGCGAGTCGATGTCGAGGTCGTCCACGAAGTTCTTCTCCGGGGTCACCTCGTCGGCCGGCACGCCGGCGATCTCGTCGATGATGTCCGCAAGCCCGGCCAGAATCTCCTGGTCAGTCACTGTTTTCTCCTTATTGTGTGGGGGTTTTTGGATGCGATGGCCGCTAGGGTACCGTGACCACCTGCGCGGCGTAGGACAGCCCGGCGCCGAACCCGAGCAGCAGCGCGGGCGTGCCCGGCTGGAGCCGCCCCTGCTCAGCCATCCGCGACAGCGCGAGCGGGATCGACGCCGACGAGGTGTTCCCCGCGTGCACGATGTCGTCGGCGACCCGCTCGCGCGGGATCCCCAGCCTCCTGGCGATCGCCTCGACGATCCGCAGGTTCGCCTGGTGCGGGACGAACGCCGTGATGTCAGCGGGCGTCACCCCGGCCCGCCGGCAGGCCTCGAGCGCCACCGGGGCCATCGCGGTGGTCGCCCACCGGAACACCGCCTGCCCGTCCTGCCGCATCGATCCGGTCCGCCCAGTGACCGTGATCTTGTTCCCCTGGTCACCGGCGCTGCCCCAGACGACCGGCCCGATCCCTGTCGGCTCGTCGCCGCCGGTCGGCCCGACCACGACGGCCCCGGCCCCGTCGGCGAAGATGATGCACGTCGACCGGTCGGTCCAGTCGACCCACGAGGTCATCTTCTCCGACCCGATCACCAGCACATTCCGCGCGCTGCCCGCCGCTATCGCGTTCGACGCCGTGTCCATCGCGTAGCAGAACCCGGCGCAGGCGGCGTTCAGGTCGAACGCCCCTGGCGCGACGATGCCCAGCCGGTGGGCGACGATAGCGGAGACGCTCGGCATTGGCACCAGCGGGCTGCACGTCGCCACGATCACCAGGTCGATGGCCGACGGCGCGAGGCCGCTCGCCGCCAGGGCCTTGGCCCCGGCCGCCTCGGCCATGTCGGTGACGGTCTCGTCGTCAGCGGCGACCCGGCGGCTCTCGATGCCGACCCGCGACCTGATCCACTCGTCGTTGGTGTCGACGAGCTTCGCCAGGTCGTCGTTGGTGACCACCTTGTCCGGCTGGTACCCGCCGAACGCCAGTATCTTCGCCCCAGTCACGGGTTCTCCTTCGGCTCGAGACGCACCAGCGGCTGCCCTTCGCTGACCGGGTCGCCGTCTTCGACTAGCCATTCCACGAGCACCGCGTCGAACTGAGCGGTCACCGGCCGCTCTCCGCCGCGCGCCACGACCCGGCCGAGCGCCGCGCCGGCTGAGACGATCTCGCCGGCTGAGGTCGCGGCCGCTGCTCCTTCCTCAGCTCCGGAACGGAACGTGCCGCCTCCGGGCGCCACCACGATCTTCCACTCGGCGGGGGACCCGACGGATGCCGCCTGGTACCCGTTCGTGGCCGTGGCGTGTGCCCCGACCAGCTCGCGGGCCGTCGCTAGCTGGTCGGGGGTCTTGAGGGCGAGCAGCTCCACGCCGGGCAGCGCGCGCTTGGCCAGGCCGGCCAGCGTGCCGCCGGGGATCAGCTCGATCATCGCCGTGACTCCGATGTCGGACATCGTCTCCATGCACTTGTCCCAGCGCACCGGGTTGGCGACCTGGTTGACGATCCGCTCCACCCAGTTCGCCCCCGACGTGACGACCGCGCCGTCGGCGTTGGACAGCAGCGTGATCGCCGGGTCCTTGACCATGGTCTGCGCCACGGCCCGCTCGAGCGCGTCGACAGCGGGGGCCATGTGCTTGGTGTGGAAGGCGCCCGCGACGCGCAGCGGCCGCAGCCGAGCGCCCGCCGGCGGGTTCGCGGCGAACTCCGCGAGCTGTTCGAGGGTGCCGCCCGCCACTATCTGCCCGGCGGCGTTGACGTTCGCCGGGGTGAGCCCGGCTTCCGCGATGGCGGCGAGCACGGCGGCCTCGTCGCCGCCGAGCACCGCGGTCATCCCCGTGGGCTCGTCGTTGCAAGCAGCCGCCATGGCCTCGCCGCGCACCCCGGTCAGCCGGATCGCGTCGGAGGCGCTGAGCACGCC
>NZ_JBARCR010000879.1:0-5370 GCF_049794275.1 Trebonia sp. | reverse complement strand
GCGCGGCCGGCTGCACCCGGGCGCTGGCCGGCGCGTACAGCCCGCCGAGCGCGCCCGCGACGTTGATCCGCTCGCTGGTCTCGTAGCGGGACAGGAACGTGTACACGTCGTCCCCGTCTCCCCACTCGCGAAGATGCGCGAGGCCGGCCCTGAGCCTGGCCAGTTGCGTGGGCGACGTCGCCACGGTCAGCCGGCCGCCGCGGACGTAGTCGCAGTCGATCGACTCCGCCTCGCAGACCCGCCCGACCTCGTCGACCGTCGACCGCAGCTCTGCCTCCAGCGCCCGGACGCCGGACGCCCCGCCGGGTCCGCGGGCGTAGATGGCGCGGGATCCGGGCAGTTCCGACGTCACCCAGCCGCCGTTGCGGCCGGAGGCGCCGTACCCGGAGAACGCCGCCTCGAGGACCACGATCCGCGCGTCCGGGCGACGCTCCGCGAGGTAGTACGCCGTCCACAGGCCGGTGTACCCGCCGCCCACGATGCAGACGTCTGCCTCGAGCGGTCCGGGCAGCGACGCGCGCCGGGGCGGGAAGCCGCCGAGCGCCTGCCACCAGTAGGAGACTTCGCCGTTTCGCATGGTGGCGACGGTACCTCATGACCAGGGTCTTGCCGTGAAGGGGTTTTAAGCCGCTATCCTGCGACAGTTAGTAAGGTATGCCTAACCTAAGAAAACTAACCCTAGGAGGTAAGACTGGTGCGCAAGGCGTGGCGAGTGATCGGCATGGCCGTTACCGCCGGGATGCTGACGGCGTCCGTGGCGGCGTGCGGCGCGAGCAGCGGTGGTGACGCCCCGGCTAACAGGCTGGTCCTGTACAACGGGCAGCACGAGCAGACCACGCAGGCACTGGTCAGCGCGTTCGAGAAGCAGACCGGGATTCAGGTGACGGTGCGGAACGGTGACGAGGATCAGCTCGCCGAGCAGATCATGCAGGAGGGCTCCCGGTCACCCGGTGACGTCTTCTACACCGAGAACTCCCCGGCGCTGATGAAGCTGGCCGGCCAGCACCTGCTCGCGCCGGTAGACAAGGCCACGCTTGCCGCGGTGCCGTCCGCCGACAGCTCGCCCGCCGGGAACTGGGTGGGGGTGACCGCCCGGATCTCTGCGCTCGTATACAACACGAACGCACTCAAGCCGTCCCAGCTCCCCACGTCCGTAATGGACCTGGCCAATCCAAAATGGGCCGGCAAGCTGGGTATCGCTCCAGGTGAAACCGACTTCCAGCCGATCATCACGTCGATCGCGGACACGCACGGTTCCGCGGCGGCGCTAGCCTGGCTAAAGGGAGTGAAGGCAAACGCCGGATCGCACATTTACCCGGACAACGAGACGCTGACTTCAGAGGTGAACTCCGGCCAGGTGGAGATCGGGCTGATCAATCACTACTACTGGTACCGGCTGCGCGCCGGGCTCGGCGCGGGGGCGATGCATTCGGCGTTGCACTACTTCGCGCCAGGGGACCCGGGTTACGTCCTTAACGTCTCAGGCGCGGGAATCCTCGCGTCGTCCACCCACCAGGCCGCCGCGCAGAAGTTCCTCGCGTTCCTGATCAGCGCCCCGGGCCAGCGGATCATTGCGCAGTCCGACAGCTTCGAGTACCCGCTGCGGCCCGGCGTTGCCGCTAACTCCCAGCTGCCTCCGCTGTCGTCGCTGCACCCCGACCCCGCCGACACGATCGCCAAGCTCGGCGACGGCTCGACTGCGCTGCAACTGCTGCAACAGGCACAGCTCGGCTGACCGTGGCCGCCGATCTTTCCGTCCGCCGTGGTCCGGTTTCCCGGCTATCCAGAACGGGCCCGGGTTACCCCCGGTGGCTCCTCCTGCTCGCCGTGGTGGTCACCGTCATGGTGCTGCTTCCCGTGGTGTTCCTGCTCTGGCAGGCGGGGCACGCGGGCTGGGGGACGATCTGGCCGCTGATTTTCCGCACCCTGACGTGGACGCTGCTGCTGAACACGATCGAGCTCGGCGTCATCGTCACTGTCTGCTCGGCGGTGGTGGGCGTCGGCTCGGCGTGGCTGATCGAGCGCACGAACCTGCCGCTGCGCCGGTTCTGGCGGGCGGTGGTGGTGCTGCCGCTGGCGATCCCCGACTTCGTCATCGGGTACACCTGGCTGTCGCTGACGCCGGCGGTACACGGGCTGTTCGGCGCGTCCCTGGTGATGACTCTCGGGCTGTACCCGCTGATCTACCTGCCGGTGGCGGCGGCGCTGCGCCGGGTTGACACCTCTCTGTACGAGGTGGCCAGGTCGCTTGGCCTCGGCCGGTTCCGCGCGCTGCTGGGCGCGGTGCTGCCGCAGATCAGGGCGGCCCTGCTCGGTGGCTGCCTGATGGTGCTGCTCGGCCTGCTCGCCGAGTACGGTGCCTTCGAGATCCTGCGGTTCCAGACGTTCACCACGGAGATCTTCACCGAGTTCAACCTGGGCATCAACCCGGCGGCGGCCAGCGCGCTGTCCCTGGTGCTCGTCGTGCTCAGCCTGCTGGTGATCGGCACGGAGATGATGCTGACCCGCTCGGTCGCCGTGCGGGCCGGGCGGCCTGCCGGCGGCGTGCGACGGTACCGGCTCGGCTGGGGCGCGGTGCCGTCGCTGCTGTTCATGGCTGTCCTCGTCGGCCTCGGCGTCGGTGTGCCGGTGAGCACGCTGGTCTACTGGCTCACCCAGCCGTCGGACTTGGTGGGGGTCGCGCCGATCCCGCTGCTCGGCGCGGCCGGGTACACGCTGCTGTACAGCTTCCTGGCCGCGGTGCTGGCGACCGTCGCGGCGTTCCCCGTCGCGTACCTGGCAGCGCGCCACCCCGGGCGGCTGTCCCGCCTGCTCGAACGGCTCGGGTATCTCGTGCAGGGCCTGCCGGGACTGGTGATCGCGCTTTCCCTGGTGTTCTTCGCCGTGCGGCTGGCCTACCCGCTGTACCAGTCCCCGACGCTGCTCGTGATCGCCTACGCGGTGATGTTCTTCCCGATGGCCCTGATCAGCCTGCGGGCATCGCTTGTCCAGTTGCCGCGGCGGTTCTTCGACACCGCCAGGTCGCTGGGCTGCTCACCGATGTCGGCGCTGCTGCGGGTCACGATCCCGCTGGCCGCGCCAGGGATCGCGGCGAGTGTCGCCCTGGTGTTCCTGTCCGCGGTGACGGAACTGACCGCCACCCTGCTCCTCGTGCCGACCGGAGTACAGACGCTCGCGACCGCGTTCTGGGCTTACCAGTCGCAGGTCTCATACGCGACCGCGAGCCGGTACGCGTCGCTTATCGTGGTCATCGCGGTCGTCCCTGGCGTCTTCCTGTCCCGGTGGCTAGACCCCAGCCGGTCGTCGGCACGCGGCACGGTCGTCCGCGGCCTTATCCGCAGAGTTACTCGTGGAGGACGCCTATGACGGCGCTATCCGTCTCAGGGGTCTGCAAGTCCTACGCCGATACGCCGGTGCTTCGCGGCGTATCGCTGGCGGTGGCGCCCGGCTCGCTGGCGGCGATCCTCGGCGCGTCCGGAGCGGGAAAGACCACGCTGCTGCGGGTCATCGCCGGGTTCGAGCCGGCCGACGCGGGGACGATCGAGCTCGGCGGACAGGTGGTCGACAGCGGGCAGTCGCGCGGGCGGGTCCCGCCGGAGCGCCGCCACATCGGGTTCGTGCCGCAGGACGGCGCGCTGTTCCCGCACCTGACGGTGCACGGCAACGTGGCGTTCGGGCTGCCGCGATCCGCGCGCCACGGGCCTTTCGTCGATGAGCTGCTAGAGCTCGTCGGGCTGTCCGCTCTCGGCGGGCGATACCCGCATGAGCTGTCCGGCGGTCAGCAGCAGCGAGTCGCGATCGCGCGCGCCCTCGCGCCCCGGCCGCGGCTGGTGCTGCTCGACGAGCCGTTCGCTTCCCTGGACGCGAGCCTGCGCGCCGTGGTCCGCGCCGAAGTGCTCGGTGCGCTGCGCGCCGTCGGGACGACAGGGGTGCTCGTCACGCACGACCAGGACGAGGCGCTGTCGGTAGCCGACTACGTGGCGGTGCTGCGGAACGGCGTGATCACCCAGGCTGGGCCGCCACGGGAGGTCTACTCCGCCCCTGCCGACCCATGGACGGCCGGCTTTCTCGGCACCGCGAACCTGCTGCCCGGCATTCTCCAGAATCAGGGTGTCCGAACCGCCCTGGGATGGCATGAAATGCGCGCCGGCGGGCAGCTACCTGATGGGGGCGGGGAGGTAACGGTGCTGATCAGGCCGGAGCAGATAGCGCTGGCGCCGCTCGCCCCTTCCGCCGAAGGGGTCACCGGCAAGGTCACCGAGGCGCGGTACCACGGTCATGACGCGCTCATCGCTGTCGACGTCGGTGACGCAGGCGTTCTCCAGGTGCGGATGCTCGGCGCCGGGGCGCCCGCTCCTGGGGACGAGGTGTGCCTGACAGCAACCGGGCCGGTCACGGCGTGGCCGGAAGGTAGCTTCTGACCATGCGGCTTGGAGTGCTGGACATCGGGTCGAACACCGTCCACTTGCTTGTTGTCGACGCCTACCCGGGGGCGGCGCCGCTGCCGGCGTTCTCGCATAAGGTGGACCTCCGGCTCGCCGAGCACCTCGACCCGGACAACACGCTGTCCCACACGGGCGAGAAGCAGCTCACCACGGTGGTCTCCGAGGCATTGCGGATCGCGGAGGACAAAGGTGTCGAGGACGTCATCGCCTTCGCCACCTCCGCGATCCGTGACGCGGACAACGGTGACGACGTGCTCTCCCGGGTGCAGGAACGAACCGGGGCGCACATCCGGGTACTGTCCGGCGAGCACGAGGCCAGGCTGACGTTCCTGGCCGCGCGCCGCTGGTTCGGCTGGTCGTCAGGACGGCTGCTGGTGGTCGACATTGGCGGCGGCTCACTTGAGTTCGCCGCGGGACAGGACGAGGAGCCGGAAGTGGCGATCTCGCTGCCTCTGGGCGCCGGGCGCCTGACCAGGGACTGGCTGAGCGCCGACCCGCCGCCGCAGAAAGCGCTGCGCGCGATGCGGAAGTACGTCAGGGCGGAGATCGCCAGGCAGGCTGGGAGCCTGCTCCGCGGCGGTCACGTCGACCACGCGGTCGGGACCTCCAAGACGTTCAGGCAGCTGGCGCGGATCGCCGGCGCGGCGCCCTCGGACGAGGGCTTCCACGCGAAGCGCTTCCTCAAGCACGCGGACGTCAGCGTGCTGGTGGGGCGGCTCGGGGCGGTGGACAGCGCCGAGCGCGCCCGGCTGCCCGGGGTCTCCGAGGGCAGGGCGGCCCAGCTGCCGGCCGGCGCCGTCGTGGCGGACGCCGTGATGGACCTGATGGAGATCCCGCAGCTGGAGATCTGCCCCTGGGCACTCCGCGAGGGCGTGATCCTCAAGCGCCTGGACACGCTGACGTAATAGCGGCAGGAACACTGATG
>NZ_JBARCR010000878.1:0-2376 GCF_049794275.1 Trebonia sp. | reverse complement strand
GCGCGGGTGAATCGCGGTCCTGATCAGTCCCCGGCGTTTTCCAGCGACGGGAACGCGAGGGTGAACGCCGATCCGGCTGGCCCGGTCCGCACCTCGACGGTGCCTTCGTTCGCCTGCGCGACGCTGCCGACGATGGCCAGCCCCAGCCCCGCGCCCGGCATTCCTCGCGCGTCGGGCGCCCGGTAGAAGCGCTCGAAGATGTGCGGGAGATCCTCGACCGCGATGCCCGGCCCGCGATCGCTGACCACCACCCGGCCGTCCTCGACGACGACGCGGACCGCGACGCCTGGCGGACTCCACTTGACGGCGTTGTCGATCAGGTTGCCGACGGCGTGATCGACCGCGGCGGGGTCGACGTGCACCAGGCACGGGCTCAGCTCGGCCTCGATGACCGCGTGCGGGCCTCGCTGGCCCAGGCGGTGCACCGCCTGGCCGGTGAGCAGGTCCAGCCGCACGGTCTCGCGATGCGGTGCGGACTCGTGGTAGCGGGCGAGGTCGAGCAGGTCGGTGATCAGCTGGTCGAGCTCGCCGGCCTGCTCCCGTGCCGCCCGCACCAGGCCGGGCGCCTGCGGGTCGGCCAGGCCTGCGCCGTCCTCGAGCAGGTCCAGGTTCGTCGTCAGGCTGGTCAGCGGGGTGCGCAGTTCGTGCGAGGCGTCGGCGACGAGCTGCCGCTGCGCGGTGACCGAATCATGCAGCGCGGCCAGCATGGAGCCGAAGGACGAGCTGAGCCGGCCCACCTCGTCGCTGGTCCCGGCGCCGTTAGGCCCGGTGAAGCGACGGGCGGTGAGGTCGCGGGTCTTGGTGATGTGCTCGGCGGTCGCGGTGAGCTCAGCGATGGGCCGGAGAATGCGGCCCGCGGTCAGCCGCGCCGCGCCGTAGGTGATGCCCGCGGCCCCGACGGTCAGCGCGGCCAGCAGCAGGGCCGCGTCGCGCAGCGTGCCGTCGTCGGCGTCCGTGGCCCGGCTGGCGCGCACCAGCCCGGCATCTGACCCGCCGGGCATGGCCGCGGTATAGACCCGGAACTGATGTCCGCCCATGTCCACGGTGGCGAAGTAGGGCGGCTGCGCGCCCTCGGCTACCGCGACGTCCTGGCTGCCGAGGGGCCCGAACTGGCTAGGCTGACCCACGGCCACCGGACCATTGGACAGCTGCAGTTCTACACTGCCCACCGTGACCGGCCTCTCGAAGTCGGGGATAGATCCGCTAGTGCCCGCGGCCGGCTGCTTGATTTGCTGGACGACGCTCGAGGCTTGCTGGGCAGCATCGATAAGGGTCGCGTCGACGCGGGAATGCACGCTCGCGGCGTAGACGAAATACAGCACGCCGCTGACCGCGGCGACGACGATCAGCACGCCGACCGCCGCCGCCGCCGAGACCCGGTTCCGCAGCGTCATGGCGCGTCGCGCAGGACGTAGCCGAGCCCGCGCACGGTGTGCAGGATGCGCGGCTCGCCGGCCGACTCGAGCTTGGCGCGCAGGTAGCTCATGTACACCCACAGGTTGTGCGAGCGCAGGCCGAAGTCGTAGCCCCAGACCGCCTGGAAGATCTGCGAGTGGCTCAGTACCCGGCCAGGGTTGCGCAGGAACAGTTCGAGGAGCAGGTACTCGGTGCGGGTGACGGGAACCTCGCGCCCGCCCCTCGTCACCCGAGCCGCCGCCAGGTCGAGCACCAGGTCGCCGTAGCTGAGCTGTTCGGCACTGGCCGCGTTGCGGCGCAGCAGCGCGCGCAGCCGGGCGCGCAGCTCGGCGAGCGCGAACGGCTTGGCGAGGTAGTCGTCTGCGCCCGCGTCCAGGCCGGCGACGCGATCGTCGACCAGGTCGCGGGCGGTGAGCATCAAGATCGGCGTCCGGTCGCCGCGGGACCTGAGCCGACGGCACACCTCGAGGCCGTTCGGCTCGCGCATGGCGACGTCGAGCACGATCGCGTCGACGCTCGTCGCCGCCATGTGGGCGAGCGCGGCTCCGCCGCTGTCGGCGGCCAGCACCTCATACCCGTCACGCCCCAGCGCGGTGGAAAGCGATTGGCGCACCGCCGCGTCGTCATCGACAACGAGGACCCGCACGTCATCCATTATGCGCGGGACCTCGCCGACGCCGGCACTTCTTAATTGCCGCCCACGCTGCGCCCGGCCGCTTGCTTGGCCGCGTCCAGCGCGGCGGCCAGCCGGGCCGGGGTCACGCCGAGCTGGTGAGCGATCGCGGCGAACGCCGGGCTGGCGGGGTCCACGCCGTCCCTGTCGCTCAGCGCGTTGATCTCATTGAGCGCGCGCTGGGCGGCGCTGTCGCTGACGCCGAGCTGGCTGGCGAGGGCGGTCGCCATCGCCTGCGCGGCCTGCCTCTCAAGCGTCCCGGACTGCCGCGCCGCGGCCTTCCTGGC
>NZ_JBARCR010000877.1:0-3339 GCF_049794275.1 Trebonia sp. | reverse complement strand
GCGCCGGACCGGTACAGCCGCTGGTCGGCGAAGTTCGCGAAGACGAGATCGAAGGCGGCCCCTTCCGGCACGGGCAGGAACGACCGGCCGCCGTACTCGTGCACGCGGTTGCGTGCGTACCACGGGGCTGGCAGCAGTTCCCGCGGCGCCGTATCGCCGGCGCCCGCCGCCATGATCGTGACGCGGCCGCCCTCGGCGGGGCGGCTCTCCTGCCACCAGACTTCGTCCCCCGCGACGGCGGGGAACGCGACGGCCACCGCCCCTCTGGCCACGTCCGCGGCGCTGATCGGTGATGTCCAGGACCCGTATGGCGCGATCTCAGTCATGGACCTATGCAGTATCACGACGGCCTGCAGAGCATCACGGGGCCCCCACAACACGCGCCCGCCCCTATCCTGGTCAGGTGGGAGAAGGCAGGACCTACGAGATCCGCACCTACGGGTGCCAGATGAACGCGCACGACTCCGAGCGCGTCGCCGGGCTGCTCGAAGACGCCGGGTACGCGAAAGCCCCCGACGGCGAGACCCCTGACCTGGTGGTGTTCAACACCTGCGCGGTCAGGGAAAACGCGGCCGACCGGCTGTACGGCAACCTCGGTCACCTGTTCCCGGTCAAGAAGTCGCACGCGGGCATGCAGATCGCCGTCGGCGGCTGCCTGGCGCAGATGGAGCGCGCGCAGATCATCCAGCGTGCCCCCTGGGTGGACGTGGTCTACGGCACCCACAACATCGGAGCGCTGCCCCGCCTGCTTGAGCAGGCACGGCAGCGGCAGGAGGCGCAGGCCGAATTCGAAGAGACCCTCGCCACCTTCCCGAGCCTGCTGCCGGCCCGCCGCCAGTCCCCGTACTCGGCGTGGGTGTCGATCTCGGTCGGCTGCAACAACACCTGCACGTTCTGCATCGTCCCGTCGCTGCGCGGGCGCGAGAAGGACCGCCGCCCCGGCGACATCCTGGAGGAGATCACCGCGCTGGTCAGCGACGGGGTCATCGAGGTCACCCTGCTCGGGCAGAACGTGAACTCCTACGGCGCGGAGTTCGGTGACCGGCAGGCGTTCGGCAAGTTGCTGCGCGCCTGCGGCCAGGTCGAGGGCCTTGAGCGGGTGCGGTTCACCTCGCCGCACCCGCGGGACTTCACCGGCGACGTGATCGAGGCGATGGCGGAGACGCCCGCCGTGATGCCGAGCCTGCACATGCCGTTGCAGTCCGGCTCGGACACCGTGCTGAAGGCGATGCGCCGCGCCTACCGCCGCGACCGCTACCTGGCGATCCTGGACAACGTGCGGCGCGCCATCCCGCACGCGGCCATCACCACCGACATCATCGTGGGTTTCCCCGGCGAGACGGAGGCCGACTTCGCCGACACCCTCGACGTGGTCCGGCAGGCGAGGTTCGCGTCCGCGTTCACGTTCCGCTACTCGATCCGTCCCGGCACGCCGGCCGCGACGATGGACGGCCAGGTTCCCGCGGACGTCGTGCAGGACCGGTACGACCGCCTCGTCGCGCTTGTCGAGGAGGTCGCGACGGCGGAGAACGCGCGCTTCGACGGCACGACCGTGGAGGTCCTGGTGGCCGAGGGGGAAGGCCGCAAGGACGCCGCGACGCACCGCATGTCGGGCCGGGCGCGGGACAACCGCCTGGTGCACTTCGCCCCGCATGAGACCGCGCCGCGGCCTGGCGACATCGTCACCGCCACGGTGACGAGCACCGCGCCGCATTACCTGATCGCCGACGGTGAGCCACTCGAGGTCCGGCGCACGAGGGCGGGCGACGCCTGGCAGGCGAGGCAGGTCGCCTCGGCGGCCGCCGAGGCGCCGGCACCCGCACCTGTCCTGCTCGGCATGCCTACCCGCCGCTGACGGTCATGCTGATCGCCGTCGTCGGCGCCACCGCCACCGGCAAGTCGGACCTGGCGGTGGGCCTCGCGCTCGCCCTCGGCGGCGAGGTGGTCAACGCCGACTCCATGCAGCTCTACCGGGGCATGGACATCGGCACCGCCAAGCTCTCGATGGCCGAGCGCCGCGGGATCCCGCACCACTTGCTCGACGTCTGGGACGTCACCACGACCGCGAGCGTCGCCGAGTACCAGGTACTCGCGAATGAGGTCATCGCCGGGATCGAGGCGCGCGGCAAGGTCCCGGTGCTGGCCGGCGGCTCCGGCCTGTACGTGCGCGCGGCGCTCGGCGACCTGGACTTCCCGGGCACCGACGAGCGGATCAGGGCCCGATTGGAGACCGAACTCGCGGCCGTCGGCGCCGAATCACTCCATCGGCGCCTGATGGCACTGGATCCGGGCGCCGCCGCCGCGATCCTGCCCTCCAACGGCCGCAGGATCGTGCGCGCCCTTGAGGTCATCGAGCTGTCCGGGCGCCCGTTCAGCGCGACCCTCCCCGGCTACGACGGCGGCCACGCCGCCGTCCAGATCGGCCTGGCGCTGCCGCGCCAGGAACTCGACCGCCGCATCGAGGCCCGGGTGGACCGCATGTGGGCGGCCGGTTTCGAGGCCGAGGTGCGCGAGCTGCGCGATCGCGAGAGACTGCGCGACGGCAAGACGGCGAGCCGCGCGCTCGGCTACCAGCAGGTGCTGCGCTACCTGGACGGGGAGTGGACGCTGGACCAGGCGCGGGAGGAAACGGTGCGCGCCACGCGCCGTTTCGCCCGCCGCCAGGAGTCATGGTT
This sequence comes from Trebonia sp., assembly GCF_049794275.1. Taxonomy (NCBI): domain Bacteria; kingdom Bacillati; phylum Actinomycetota; class Actinomycetes; order Streptosporangiales; family Treboniaceae; genus Trebonia; species Trebonia sp. The sequence continues at coordinate 664 of NZ_JBARCR010000877.1, read as the reverse complement.
CCGCCGCGACCCGCGCGTCACATGGCTGCCAGCCGATGAGCAGGACGTGACCGGCCGCGCCCTGGCCCTTCTCAAGCCGCTGACCCGCGCGACGTGACCTGGCCCGCTTAGCCGGGAAGCCGGTAGGCGCGGCGTGCGTTGTCCGTCGCGATCAGCCGCGTGACACGCTCGGCGTCGGCGTACGACATGTCGTCGACGACCAGCCGGGCCTGGAGGAACCGCGACAGCGCCTGCCGGAACAGCAGCGTGCCCAGGTAGTAGAGCTCCGGCAGCCCGAAGGCGTCGGAGGAGAACAGGAACTTGCGCAGCGGCGCCATCTCGAGCGCCTCGGCGAGCACCGCGGGCGCCCGGCTGCCGACGTTGTGGGTCGCCAGGCCGAGATCCGCGTACACGTGCGGAAAGACCTGGGCCAGGTACCCGGCCTCCCGGTGGTACGGGTAGTTGTGCAGCAGCATGACAGGGACGCCCGCCGGGTCGAGCGCCCGCAGCAGGTCCGTGAGCAGCAGCGGGTTGCACCTGTGCAGGTCGATGTCGCGGTCGCCGTACCCGACGTGAAACTGGATCGGCAGCCCGAGGTCGGCACCGCACCAGATGAAGAACCGGTGCAGCGTCTCGTCCGCCAGCCGCGGCGTCGCCCCGGCGCCCCCGCCGGTCTCACCCGCGC
>NZ_JBARCR010000876.1:0-2515 GCF_049794275.1 Trebonia sp. | reverse complement strand
CAGCCGGAAATCACCCGGACTCGCTGCCTGCTGTAGCGCAGCCCGCGCTCGTAGCGGATGTACCGGCCGGAGGCCGCCACCTCGATCAGCAGCGCTGACCGGTTCTCTGTCGCGCAGCCGAGCGCCTGCGCGTCGGCCAGCTCGTGCAGGCAGTAGAACCCGCAGCCGCACCAGCGGCGTGGCGGCGCATGCCGCGGCGTCCACACGCAGGACGCTTCGGCGGTGACGCCGTACACGCGTTCCGCGCCGAGGGTCAGCCCGGCGAACGCCGTCTTCGCGCAGTCCGCGGACAGCACGGCGCGCGCCAGCTTGTACCCGGTGAACGGCCGGTCCGGACGCTCCGCGCCCGGTGGCCCTCCCGGGCGCCCGGGTATGGGGAACCGCGCCACCGGGGTGCCTCGCCAGCCGCCGGGTCAGCGAGCCCGGACAGCCGGTTCTGGTTCTGGAGCCGGCGGCGTACGTTCCGGATGAGTGATCAGATCCTCCGCCGCGGAGACGGTTTCTGTGTCCTCGACGTAACCCGCCGCCTGTTCCTTGCCCAGCCGCATGCTCGTACCTCCTACGTATGCTGGTGCCCCGGCCGGGTCATCCCCACACCTGGCCAGCCACCGAGACCACGAGATCGAGCTTGCGGCGTTCATCGTCGACCGTGATGAGGTTGCCGAGGGAGCCGGATGCGAAGCCGCACTGCGGGCTGAGCGCCAGCTGCTCGAGCGGCGCGTAGCGGGCGGCCTCGTCGATGCGGCGCAGCAGGTCGTCGCGGGTTTCCAGCTGGGGGACTTTGGTGGTGACCAGGCCGAGGACCACCGTCGGCCCTGGCGGGACGAAGCGGAGCGGCTCGAAGCCGCCGGCCCGTTCCGTGTCGTACTCGAGCAGGAACCTGTCGACGGGCACCTCGCTGAACAGCCGTTCGGCGACCGGCTCGTAGCCGCCCTGCGCCATCCAGGAGCTGCGGTAGTTGCCGCGGCAGATATGCATGCCCACGGTGAGGTCCTGGTGCTCGCGCTTGACGGCGGTGACGATCTTGCTGTCCACGGTGATCGCGGCGTCGAGGGCCTGCTCCGGTGTGAGGGCGGCCCGGGTGCGGCCGGTGGCGCCCGGGTCGATCACCTGGTTGTAGCTGAGCGAGTCGAGCTGGACCCAGCGGACGCCCCTGGCGGCCAGGCCGCCGATCTCGTCGATCTGGAGGGCTGCGAGGTCTTCGATGAGGTCGTTCGGCGCGGGGTAGACGGCGGAGCTGCGCTCGCGGTCCCAGATCATCCCGCCCATCGAGGCGCTGATCATCGTGATCTTGAACGTGCCGGGCGCGCGGGCGGCCATGAAGGTGGCCTCGACGCCGGTCAGGTCCTGCTTTCTCGACACCGTGGCGACCGCGACCGCGCCGTCGCTGAGCGTTTCCTCCGGCGAGAGCTCCTTGCCGTTCCGGTACCAGCGCAGTGTCCTGCTGGCCGGTTCGATGCCGCCGAGCGACTCCAGCAGGCCAGACCGCCAGGACTCGCGGCGCGCCTCGCCGTCGGTGAACACGGTCAGGCCGGCCTGCTTCTGGACATCGAGGAGCTCGGCGATCGCGCGGTCCTCGACCTCGTGGAGCTGCGCCGTCGTCAGCTCGCCCGTCTCGTGAGCCTCCCGGGCCCGCAGGAGATAAGGCGGCCGGAGAAGGCTGCCCACGTGTTCGGCGTGGTACGTGGTGGCCATGGTTGACACTCTTCGCCGGATGAGTGCGGGTGTCTACGGGTATGAGGTGATGTATGGAGGTTTCCGCGTACGCCGACTACCTCACTCAGGCGGACCTTCGGCTGCTCGCGCGGGCCGTGGGTGCCTCTGCCGCCGCGGTGGCGGAGCTGGCCGGTGACGCCGCCGCCATCGAGGGGCTGCTGGCGGACCCGCGGGTGTTCTCGGCGGTGTTCGGGGCGCCGTCTCCGACGTCCGCGACGCCGGAGGTGCTGGTGCTGGCATCGCCATTCCTCGCCTTCGGCGTGGCGGTGCACCGGGCGGTCGCCGACCTGGCAGACATGGACTACCTGCCGGAACGGTCCGGGCTGCGGCAGCGGGTCCCCGTCTTCGACACGCCTGAGCTGCGTGATTTCCTCGGCTCCGCGGAGCGACGGCTGTTCCTCGCGGAGCTGCTGGCGTCGTTCACCCGGGTCGCGAGCGGACGGTACCGGGTGCCGTCGCGGTGGGGCGATTCGGGGCCTGGCTCCGCGCCTGGTCAGGGCGCGGGGTCTGGCGGGCGGTCGCGGACGCGGCGGTTCAGCGAGCTTGACCCGGTGAAGCTGGCCGGGCTGATCGAGGTCGCGCCGGAAGAGTCGCGGCCCGGCATCTACCGCAGGCTCGGCGACGTGTCGCTGTTCCTCGCCGGGATGTTCCCCGACTATTCGGCCATGCACGCCTTCGGGCCGGTGGACGTGTCCCGGCTGCTGCGCTCCGCGCGGGTCCCGGCCGGCGACCGGGACGGGCTGGCCGCCGCGCCCGCGCTCGACCTGCTGGAGTACCTGGGCGCGCGCTGGTACCGGGC
>NZ_JBARCR010000875.1:0-4157 GCF_049794275.1 Trebonia sp. | reverse complement strand
GTGGGGGCCGATCCCGTACAGGGCCAGAAGGCCCGGGGCGCGGGCGGTGACGAGGGGAACGATGAGCTCGTCGAGGCGCTCGAGCTGGCCGTCGAGGAACTGCGCGCGCCGTCCCAGCTCGCGCAGGGCGATGCGGACGGCGTAGCCCGTGATGTCGCCGGGGCGGGGCCGCAGTGACGCGATGCCGGCGACCAGGGCGGCCGGGGTGTGCCGGGTGAAACGGGCTCGCAGGTCATCGGGCCCGGTCAGGAGCAGGGCCCTGGCCTGGTTGATCGCCCGGGTGCGTTCTCCCGTAGCGCTTCGCCTGGCGACCATCAGCGCCCGGATCGCCTCCACCTCGCCGTCCCGGCCCTTCGGCGCGCCGCGGGCCCGGCCGGACTGCGCGGCCCGCGCGGCGCTGACCGCATCGAGGGGATCGGACTTGCCCTGACGGCGGCGGTCCTGCCTGTCGGAGCGATCGACCTCGACGACCCGGACACCAGCTGCGGTGACATAGCGGGCCAGTCCGGCACCGTAACTGCCGGTCCCTTCGATGCCGACCAGGGCGACGGTACCGAACCCGCCCAGCCAGCCCAGCAGGCGGGCATAGCCGGCCGCGGTGGCGGGGAACTCCTCGACGCCGAGCAGCCCGCCGACAGGATCGAGCGCGGCGGCGACATGCGTATCCGCGTGAGTATCCACGCCGCCGGTAATTGCCGTGCGATAGGTAACAGGGCGTGCTTCTTCTACGATGGTCACTGTCATCCCTTTCTCAGGTTGAGGGATGGCACGCACCCGCTGGCCATCGGACCTGTGAACCCAGGCCTCTTGCACAGGCCAGGCAGATCAGACCGGCAGCGCCGGTGGGTGCCAGAAAAACTGGGACCCGGCCGACAGATCGTTTCGCAAGACAACCCGAAGCGGCGTCAGCCGAATCGGAGGTCAGGCCGGGACCCAGGCTCCCGACGCTGCGCCCCTGTTCAGTCAAGTTCAGGGAAGCCGCGCCGGAAGCACTATCCACAGCCTCCGTGCCGAATATTCGCGGCAGCACTTGCTCGTGGGTCCGCGGCCCGAGGTGCGCAGATCATACAGTTCGGGGCTGCGCTCGCCCGGTCGTGCGCCTTGCCGGGTCCTCGTCACCGGCTACGATGCTGGGCTGGGTGGTAGCTGGCGATCCGTGCTGGTGGGGCGGATACTTGTGGCATGCAGCTCCTGGAGAGGGAGTCGTCGTTGGCGTCGCTGGCCGGGTATGCCCAGGAGGCACGGCGCGGCGAGGGTCGGCTTGTGCTGGTAGCCGGGGAGGCGGGGGTTGGCAAGTCGGCGCTGGTGGAAGCACTCGAGTGTGACCTGCCGGGGGCGCGCTGGTCCTGGGGGGCATGCGATGGGCTGTTTACCCCCCGTCCGCTCGGGCCGCTGTTCGACCTGGCTGCCCAGCTTGGCGAGGAGCTGCTGGAGTTGTGCCGGGCCCGGGCTGGCCGCGAAGCGCTGTTCGCCGCGCTGCTGCGCCAGGTCAGCGAGCCGGGGATGCTGGATGTGGTGGTGGTGGAGGACGTTCACTGGGCCGACGAGGCGACCCTGGACATGTTGCGGTTCGTTGGCCGGCGGATCAAGAGCGCCGGCGTGCTTCTTATTGCCACCTACCGGGACGAGGATCTGGCCGCGGGGGACCCGCTGCGGGTGGTGCTTGGTGAGCTGGCCAGGCAGCGCTCTACCCGGCGGGTCGAGCTGGCCCCGCTGTCGGCCGGCGCCGTGCGGCAGCTGGCGGCCCCGGCTGGGCTGGATGCGGCCGAGCTGTACCGGCTGACGGGCGGGAACCCGTTCTACGTCACGGCGGTGATCGCTGCCGGGGTGACCGAGGTCCCGGCGGCGGCGCGGGATGCGGTGCTGGCGCGAGCGGTGGGGCTTAGCAGCGAGGGACGCGATGTGCTAGACGCCGCAGCGCTGACCGGCGCTCGCGCCGAATTGCGGCTGGTTGAGTCGGTCACCGGTTGCGCGCCGCCGGCGGTCGAGGAGGTGCTGGCGTCCGGGCTGCTGATGCTGGATGGGGCCTGGCTGAGGTTCCGTCACGAGATCGCCCGGCTGGCGGCCGAGCAGGCGATCCCGCCACATCGCCGCGCGCTGATCCACGACCGGGTCCTGGACGCGCTGGCGGCGGCCGGATGTGACGACGACGCACAGCTGGCCTTCCACGCTGAGGGATCCGGGAACGGGCCGGCTGTCGTGCGGCATGCTTCCGCGGCCGCGCGCCGGGCGGCTGAGCTGGCCTCGCACCGCGAGGCGGCGGCGCAGTTCGAGCGTGCGCTGCGGTTCGCGGATGAACGTGACCGGCTGACGCTGGCGGCACTGCAGGAGGGCGTCGCGGGTGAGTACTCACTGCTGGACCGGTGGGAGGAGGCCGAACGGGCGCTGCGTGCTGCTCTTCAGCTGCGGCGAGAGCTGGGCGATGACCACAGTACCGGAGAGGATCTCCAGCGGCTCTGCACAACACTGTGGCGCCTGTGCCGCGGAGAGGAATCTGGCCAGGCGGCCGGGGAAGCCGTCCGGGTCCTGCAGGCGCTGCCGCCCGGCCGGGAGCTGGCGTGCGCCTATGCCAACCTCAGCACCTCCCGCATGCTGGCGGGTCGGAGCGACGAGGCTGTCGCGCTAGGTGAGAAGGCGCGAGCGCTCGGCGTAGAACTGCATGAGGCTGATGTCGTAAGCCATGCCCTGACAGCTATCGGGTCGGCGCTTCTTAGGGGCGGCAGCCGGGATGGGCGGGGCTTGATCGAGCGGGCGCTGCGGATCGCGCTGGATGCCGACCTGCACGAAGAGGCCGGCTTTGCCTACTCGGCCCTGCACGAGGCCGCCACGCGCATGCACCGGTTCGACGACGAGCAGCGCTACTTCGCCGAGGGAATGGCCTACTGCGAAGACCGCGAGCTCGGTGTTTTCAGCACGTGCCTGATGGGCTGGCGGGCCTACACTCTGATGCTCCGGGGACAGTGGGACGAAGCGGCGGACATCTGCACCCGGATGCTCGGCCGTCGGCGCATCTCCCCGGTGAACCGGCTGAACCCGCTGCGGGTCCTGGGCACGATCCGCGGGCGCCGCGGCGAGCCCGGGGCGTGGCAGCTCCTGGATGAGGCGCTTGCCCTGGCCGAGGGAGTAGCCGACCCGACATGGATCGTGCCGGTCGGGGAGGCACGTGCGGAGCTGAGGTGGCTAGCGAGTGATGGCGATCTTGCGCTTGAGGAGGTCAGGTCAGCCTACGGCCGGGCGGCCGGGCACGTCGATCGGTGGACGCTGGCCGCCCTGGCCATCTGGCTGCCGCGGCTCGGGGCACCGCTGGATCCGCCGTTCAGCCTGCCGAAACCATTCGCCGCGGAGATCGCGGGGGACTGGCGGGGCGCGGCGCTGGCATGGGAGCGGCTCGGCCGGCCCTACGAGGCCGCCCTGGTCCTGCAGGACAGCACCGAGGAGCGGCGGCTGCGCGAGGCGGTGAAGATCTTCACCGGCCTGGGCGCATCTGCCGCGGCCCGGATCACCCGGCAGAAGATGCGCCAGCTGGGCATCCGGTCGATCCCGGCCGGGCCGCGGTCGGCGACGCGGGCGCACCCGCTCGGGCTGACCCGGCGTGAGGGTGAGGTTCTCGACCTGGTGTGCGCCGGGCACACCAACGCCCAGATCGCCGCGAAGCTGTTCATCTCCGCCAAGACCGTCGATCACCACGTCTCGGCCGTTCTGGCGAAACTTGATGCCCCGACCCGGGACGTCGCCGTGGCCCACGCTGCCCGGCTCGGCCTGGTCGGCGCCGCAGAAAAATAGGGGAGCGCAGCAGGAAAATGGGGGGATCACTCCCGATCCCCCGCGTGGCCAGCCGCCATACGGTCGCCTTGAACTCATCGTAAGCCGAAGGAGACCGTCATGAACCTCGTCCGCCACACCCACCGTGCCGCCGTCCTGGCCGGGCTCCTCACCTGCTTTCGGCGCTGCCGCGGCGCCCCACGCTGGACAGCACGGCAAGGTCAGTACGGCCAGCGGCTGGCGCCGCCGCGCCGGCTGACATGGCGATGGGGGCCGGCATGAGCGCGAGCGCGCGCCCGGTCCGGACCTGGATGTCCTTCCGGCGGATCGTGGACATCCCGTTCGGAACATGCGTGGCTGCGCTGGACAGCGGAGAGCTCACCGGGCACGACGGC
>NZ_JBARCR010000874.1:0-2009 GCF_049794275.1 Trebonia sp. | reverse complement strand
GGCGAGCGGGGCTGGCTCCGCTACCCGCACTCGCCACCAACAGCGAAGAGACCCGGTCGGGGTAGCGGATGCCGAGCTGCAGCGCGCAGAACCCGCCCATGGACAGTCCCACGACATGCGCCCGGGCAATGCCGAACGCATCGAGGACGTCGATCGCGTCGTCGGCCTGCCGCAGGTAGTTGTAGCGCTCCTGCCCCGGCGGGACTTCGGACGGCGGGTAGCCGCGGGAGGCGTAGGTGATGCAGCGGAACGCGCCCGACAGCGCGTCGACCTGCCGGGACCAGGTCCGGTGGTCGGCGGCGAACTCGTGGATGAACAGGACCGGCAGACCGGACCCGGTCCCGGTCGCCTCCGCGTACAGGCGCACCCCGTCCGATGTGATGACGTCGGTCACAGGCGTTCCTTTCTGTCGTGTCGCCGGGGGAGGGCTACCGCACCTGCCGGATGGTGTCGCGGATGGCGAGGAGCGTCGGCATGTCCGCCGCGCGCAGCGCGTCAAGGAAGTCCGCCAGCTCGGCGTCGAGATCATCGGCGAGGATGTCGACGAGGCCGGTTTCCGCCGCCCGCGCCGCGTCAATGCGCCCGGCCGTGAACAGCAGATGACTGGCCCGGCCAGAGCCCATCAGCTCGACCAAGCGGGTGACGGTCGGGCGATCATAGACGATGCCGTGCCGTACAGCCGGGATGGCGAAGCTCGCGCGCGGGCTGGCCAGCCTGATGTCGCAGGCCAGAGCCAGATTGTTGCCGCCCCCGATACACAGGCCGTCGATCACGGCGACGGTCGGGAGCGAGAAGTCCCGGACGGCGGCATAGCCGCGCAGCGAGATTTCGCGGTACCGGGCGGCGGCCTCCCGGTCGCCGCTCTTCAGCGCGGTGAGGTCCGCGCCCGCACAGAAGACCCCGGGCAGGCCAGTGAAGACGAACGCTCTGACGTCAGGGCGGTCCGCGGCCTCGGCGAGCGCCGCGCAGATCGCCTCCCACATGGCCTGGGACAGGGCGTTGCGCTTGGCCGGGCGGTTGAGCTGCAAGATGGCCGCGCCGTCGGCAACCCGAAAGATGATGTCGCCGCCCGCCCGCACCTCGCAGTCCTGTTCAGACATCGTTACCGCCGGCCGGCCGGGGCGGGGGCGGGGAAGCCGGCGGAGGGAGCGCCGGGTCGTACACGGCGCCGGCCGCCTGCAGGGCGCTGACATCCTCGGCTGAGTAGCCAAGGGAACCGAGCACCTGCGCGGTGTGCTCGCCGAACACGGGCGCGCCGCGGCGGATCTGCGGCGGTGTCTTCGACAAGCGCAGCGGAGAGCTGAGCGCGCGCACCGGACCCAGAACCGAGTGCTCCACGGTGGTGGTAATCCCGCGCTCGTTCAGGTGCGGGTCGGCGATCATCTGGTCGTATGCGTTCACCGGCCCGGCCGGTACCCCGGCGGTCAGCATCGCGGTGACCCAGTGGTCGGTCGTGTCGGTGACGAGCACCGACTGGATGTCCCGCTCGAGTTCGTCGCCGTGGGCGAGCCGGTCCTGGGCGGTGGCGTACTCCGGGCGCGACGTCCAGTCCGGGCGGCCGAGCACCTTGGTGCACAGCGCCTGCCACATGCGCTGGGTGTTGCCGCCGACCGTGACGTACCCGTCCTTGGTCCGGTAGGCCTGGTACGGCGCGTTGCGCCGATGCCGCGTGCCGGCTGGCGCGGCCACCTCGCCGCTGCCGAAGTAAGCGGCCGCCTCCCAGACCGTCCAGGCAATGCCCGACTCCACCAGCGACGTGTCGATGTACTGCCCGCCCTCGCCTCGCAGCCGCGCGATGTACGCGGCGAGGATGGCCTGGACCGCGGTCACGCCGCCGGCGATGTCGTTGAGGGCGATCCCGGCCTTCGTCGGCGGACCGCCCGGATGGCCCGTCATGCTGAGGAACCCGCTGATGCCCTGGGCGATGATGTCGTAGGCCGGACGTTGCGCGTAGGGTCCGGTCTGGCCGAAGCCCGAGATCGAGCAGTAGATGATGTCCGGGCGGACCG
>NZ_JBARCR010000873.1:0-1612 GCF_049794275.1 Trebonia sp. | reverse complement strand
ACGAGTTCTCGCTGCCGGAAAACGCGACCGACCTGGCCACCTACGCCCAGCTGGCGGGGTGGCACAACCTGACGTTCGACCAGGAAGTCAACCAGGTAACCCTCGACTACACGCACCTGGTGCAGATGGTCGCCGCCGCGATGCACAAGCAGCACCGGCTGCTGCGGGTGGCGTCCCTGGTCAGGAACAACGACATGGTCGATTCCGAGGTAACCAACGTCGCGCCTTACCTATTTGATTACGGCAACCTGGCCAAGTACGCCGACCAGCTGGTGCTGATGGCCATCGACTTCCACTATCAAGGCGGCACCCCGGGGCCCATCTCGCCGCTGGCCGACGTCACCCAGGTTGCGAATTACGTGCGCAGCTACGGCGTACCGCTGAGCAAGCTCGCCATCGAGGTGCCCAACTACGCCTACGACTGGCCGGTCACCGCCAGCGGCGCGAACGCGACCAACTCGCACGGCCAGGTGGTCCAGGCCGCCTCGCTGAACCCCACCCAGCTGGCCGCGGAAATGCAGGCCGGCAACTGGCGAAAGGTGGGGACGCAGGACGGCGAAACCCAGTACAGCTACACGACCACGGCCGGCGGGAAGACCGTACAGCACATCGTGTGGGACTCAGCCACGGGTATCGCCTACGAGAAAGCACAGCTGGCGAAGGTGCTGCCTGGGGTTGCGATCACCATTTGGCAAATAGGCAATAACGATCCGGTCGGGACCACGCTGGCCGCGCAAGTAAAGTAAAATAGAGTTAACCGAGTAACAACTGATCCATCAGCGGAACACAGGGGGTACTGTGATCTCTCTACTACCCTGTGTAACTTCTGAACCAGCTATGTAGGACATGAACTAGACACGTCGCACACATTCGGCTAAAGTAATGGTGCCGTTAATTGCGACGGCGCCGTGCTATCGTGTCCCCGCAACGATGGCTCAGTACCGCGTTCTACGACAGCGTTACTGCGATGCGTCAGTTTTCGCAGCTAAGGGAACCGAACGCCTCTAAACAGTAAGAGACAGCCATGAAAAGCGGGGGGAAGTCGTTGTACCGGCAACAGCCGAAAGAGGACGACTTGCAGCGGCCGCACTCAGTGCGGAACCTTGTGATCGGCACCGGTGTACTGGGCGCCATCACACTCATCTGCTGGTACGGGGCCGGCGCGTCCCAGTCCGGCAGTTCGTCGAACGGGTTCATCATCTGCAGCGCGGCTAACTGCCCGGCGTCGTCGTCGGGGGGGCTGCTGGGGGCGTCCCCGGCCGCCGCGCAGGCCAACGCCAACGGCGGTTCCGGCGGCAACCCGAAGGCGATTAGCGGCTCGACCAAGCGGTCGGGAAGCGTCACCGGGCTCTCGCCGATCATCAGCGCCCTGGTTAGCCCGCCGACCACGGGCACGGGCACCACCGTCGGCCCGGTCGTGCACCCGTCGACTTCCGCGTCGGGCACGACGCCGACGACGCCCGCTACGGTCAAGCCGACCACGGTCGCGCCCACCACGGTCAAGCCGACCACGGTCGCGCCCACCACGGTGGCCCCGACCACGGTGGCCCCGACCACAGTGGCCCCGACCACGGTCGCGCCGACCACAGTGGCCCCGACCACAGTGGCCCCG
>NZ_JBARCR010000872.1:0-4724 GCF_049794275.1 Trebonia sp. | reverse complement strand
TCTGCTTGAGGAAGGACGCGGCGCCCCGGTTCTCGGTGCCGAACGCGACCACCACCCGTTCCTTGAGCGCGGGGTCCGTCACCTCGGTGAGCCGCACGCGCGTCGTGGTCCGCCCCGAGGTCAGGGTGCCCGCCCCGGCCGCGCGTGCGTTGCGGGACCAGTCCGAGGTGCCGATCCCGGCGATGACGTACCTCTTGCCTCTTGCCGTCCACCACCCAGGGCGTCACGGGGGTCGAATGGGGCCGGCCCGATCTGCGCCCGGGCACGGTGATGATGCTGACCGGGCCGGCCTTGACGCCCCGCCGGGTCAGGAACTTTAGCACCACGTTGACGACCGGCACGTACCTCGGGATGCGCGGCTCCATGGCCCCATCCTCGCACCGGACCGCGTGCGGGCATCCGCCGAGCCGACCTTGACTGTCCGGTAACCCCGGATTAACGTCGTGCGGGAATGCGCTAGGAGGTCAGGTCATATGCTGAGCAGCCAGCGTAATAAGCTGTTGTGCGAAACCGGTCCCGGGACTCCGATGGGTGAACTGCTGCGCCGTTATTGGCAGCCGATAGCCGGGGTAAGCGAATTCGAGCGGCAGGATACAAAAGCGGTTCGCATAATGGGCGAGGATCTCGTTCTCTACCGCGACAGGGAAGGCAATTACGGCCTCGTTGACCGGCACTGCCCGCATCGCCGCGCCGACCTGGCGTACGGGTTCACCGAAGACCGCGGGCTGCGCTGCAACTATCACGGCTGGCTGTTCGACCACTCCGGGGCCTGCCTGCATCAGCCTTTCGAGGAGACGCGGCATTCGGAGGGGACCTTCAAGGACAAGGTGCGGATCAAGGCGTACCCGGTAGCCGCCAAAGCAGGGCTGCTGTGGGCCTACCTGGGTCCGCAGCCGGCCCCGCTGCTTCCGGACTGGGATCGCTTCTATTCGCGCGGCTACAAGCAAATCGTCATTTCCGAGATTCCGTGCAACTGGTTCCAGTGCCAGGAAAACTCGATCGACCCTGTGCATTTCGAATGGCTGCACGCTAACTGGTCAATGGTGCTCCGCGGTCAGGACGGGCCGCGGGCGCCCACGCACACCCGGCTCGGGTTCGATGAATTCGACTACGGGTTCGTCTACCGCCGGGTCCGCGCCGACACCACGGAGGACGACGAGCTCTGGACGACCGGCCGAGTGTGCCTGTGGCCGAACTGCCTGTACGTCGGTCACTTCGAGTGGCGGGTCCCGATCGACGACACGAGCACGCTGAGCGTCGGCTGGTTCATCGACGAGCTGCCCGGCGACGCGCCGTTCGAGCAGCGGCGGATCCCGTGCTGGCACGCGCCGGTCCGGGACGAGAAGACCGGCCGGTGGATCGACACCCACGTGATGAACCAGGACTACATCGCCTGGGTGGGCCAGGGCGCGATAGCCGACCGCACCCTGGAGCACCTGGGGGAGAGCGACCGCGGCGTGATCATGCTGCGGAAGCGGATGTTCGACGAGATGGAAGCGGTCGCGGCCGGCCGTGACCCGCTCGGCACCATCCGCGATCCGGCGCTGAACGATCGCTTGTACTTGCCGATCGTCGGCGGCCTGAACCGGCCCGCGCCCGGCGGCAGCCCACAGCCGTTCGTGTTCCTCGCGGGACAGCCCGACGAGGTGCGCAGCGAGCTCGAGCAGGCGTGGCAGCAGTGCGCCACCGCGACCGGCGCGACCTGACCGTGTCCCCGCCGCCGGATGCGTACGAGCTGGCCGAAGCGCGCGGCTACGGGCTGACCGCCAGCGACCTGCGCCAGTGGCGCCCGTTGTCCGCGATCGAGATCCACTGGGCGCGCAAGCACGGGCTATCGCCCGGCGTCGCGCGCCGCTGGGCCCGCGAAGGAGTCGGCGTCCGCGACGCCGTGCGCGCGGTCAAGCTCCGCATAAGTCCGGAACAGGTGCGCCCGTGGGCGGCGGCCGGCTTCCTTCCCGGGGACGCGGTGGAGGCGGCGGAGACCGGGATGACCCTCGCCGAGGCAACGGCGTGGCGGCAGGTCGGCTTCATCCTGCCGGACGCCGCGCTGCTGGTCAGGGACGGCTGGACGCTCGACCAGGCGACTGTCGCGCGGTTCGCCGGCCTGGACCGCTACGCGCCAGCCGGCGAGTGACGCATTTCCTACATCCACCTACACTGTAGGCATGGCAACCGCAACCCCGTCGTCAGTCCGCTTCGAGCCGCGCGTCCTGGAGCGGCTCACCGCGTTCGTCGCCGTGCACCGGGAGATGTCGCTGTCCAGCGCTAGCAACCGGCTTGTCGACGAGGCGCTGCGGATGCACGAGCATCCGCTGATCACGTTCAAGGACGGCCCTGCCGGACGCCGCGCCCGGCTGGTCGGCGGACCCGACGTGTGGGAGGTCATCGGCGCGGTGCGGTCGATCAGGGAGTCCGATCCCGCGCTCGCCGGCGACGAGGTTCTCGAGGTGGTCGCCGAGACATCCGGCATGCCGATGCCGTTCCTGCGTGCGGCGCTCGCGTACTGGGGTGATTACCCCGAGGAGGTCGACGCCTTCATCGACCGGGCGCGTGCTGAGGCCGCGCAGGCGCGGGCCGGGTGGGAGCGGCAGCAGGAGCTGCTGGGCCGGTGACCGGGCCGGGCGGCGACAAGCCCGACGCGCTGCTGCTCGACGAGATGTTCTCGCCCGCGATCGCTGACGGCCTCGCGGCGCGGGGGATCGACTGCCGGGCCGTCGTCGCCGACGCCCTGCTGCGCGCCCTGTCGGACCTGGAGATCTTCGAGACCGCGCTGCTCGAGGGCCGGGTCATCGTGACGAACAACGTGCCGGACTTCGAGAGCCTCCGGCGGGCCCGCGACGCCGCCGGGGGAGCGATCCCCGGGCTTATCTACACATCCGACTTCACGTTTCCCCGCACCAAGGCGTACGTCTCCCGGCTGGTGACGGCGCTGGCGGACGCCGCCACCGGGCGCGAGACGGCCCGGCACGGCGGCGTGCTGTGGCTGCAGCCGCCCAGCTCACCTCTGGACCGGCCATGATGGATGTAGGTAGATGATGTAGGTATGCGCGTCATCGACCTCGTCATCGTGATTGGGTGGGTCATCTTCTGGGCCTACTGGCTCATCGCGGCCCGCGGAGTGAAGTCCGGCCGGTCCGGCGGGTGGAACCGCTTCATCGGGTTGCGGGTCGCGCTCCTCGTCGTGGTCGTCTTCGCGGTGCGCTCCTGGGGCCTTCGGGGGCACCAGGCCGGGACCGATCCGGTGCTGACGGGCGTAGGGCTGGCGCTCTTCCTGCTCGGCCTGGCGCTCGCCGTGTGGGCACGGCTGTACATCGGCCGCAACTGGGGCGCGCCGATGTCGCACAAGGACGAGCCGGAACTGGTGACCACCGGCCCGTACCACCGGATCCGGCACCCGATCTACACGGGCCTGATCCTCGCGCTACTCGGCACCGCGCTCGCCACGAGCCTGTACGGCCTGATCGTGGTCGTCGTGCTCGGCGGGTTCTTCGTCTACAGCGCCATCCGTGAAGAGGCCTACCTGACCGAGCAGTTCCAGGACACCTACCGCGCCTACAAGCACTCCACCAAGATGCTGATCCCGTTCGTCTTCTAGCTGGCTTTATGGGTGCGAGTACGTAAGCCGGTCGCGGACCGCGACGACGCCCTCGACGTGCCTGGCCGACTCGATGATGTCGCGGCCGACGGCGGTCGTTTCCGGCGCGCCTTCGATCGTGACGATGCCGTCCTTGACGGTGACCGTGAAGTGGGCGGGGTCGCACAGGTACGTCCCCAGGATCAGGTCCTGGGTGATCTCGTGCCTGATGTCGGCGTCGGGCCTGCTGAACACGCTGAGCACGTCGGTGCGGGACACGATGCCGATCAGCGTCCCGTCTTCGGCGGTGACCGGGAGCCGCTTGACCCGCCGGGTGTACATCAGGCGGGCCGCGTGGCTGACCGTCTCGTCAGGGCGGATGGTCACGGCGGGCTTGGTCATCAGGTCGGCCGCGGTGAGCGCGGCCGCCTTGGCCTGCTCGCGGTGGTGCGTCATGGTGTGGAACGCGCCGGGGAGCTCGCCCGCGAGTGCTTCCTTGGTCAGCAGGTCGGCTTCTGAGACGACCCCGATGACCTTGTTGTCGTCGTCGATCACCGGGAACGCGCTGATCCGGTGCTCGCGCAGCCTGGCCGCCATCTCCTTGAACGTGGCGCCCTGCCTGACGGCGAACACGTGGGTGCTCATCACGTCTTTCACGATGGCGTTCACGGCAGTCAGCTCTCTTCGGCGGGGATGACGATGATGGGGACGTGGGCGTGGTGGGTGACCTGGCAGGCGACCGAGCCCATCAGCAGCTTCTTGAAGCCGCCCGCGCCGCGGGAGCCGACGACGATCATGTCCGCGTCCTTGGCCACGTCGAGGATTGTCTCGGCTGGGAGGCCGGGGACGGCCAGCACGGTAACCGCAGGCGGCCGGGCGTCTTCGGCGAGCTTGCCGAGCGCGCCGTCCGTCTCTTCCTGGGCTATCTTGCGGGCATGCTCGGCAAGCTCCGCGTCTTCCGGGTAGATCATGGGCCCGGCCCAGAAACTCCTCATGACCTGCTGGACGGTGAGCACGGTGAGCGGCGCGTGACGGATCGCCGCCTCGTTGATCGCCCAGTCAAGGGCGCGGCGGGAATGGCTGGAGCCGTCGATACCGACGATGATTCCTGGCATCTTCTTCTCCTTACGCTCAGCCTTTGTCTTCACAA
>NZ_JBARCR010000871.1:0-4548 GCF_049794275.1 Trebonia sp. | reverse complement strand
ATCGGCCAGGTGGCCCGCGCGTTCGACCAGGTGCACGCGGAAGCGGTCCGGCTGGCGGGCAACGAGGCGGTGCTGCGCACCAGCTTCAACGCGATGTTCGTGAACCTGTCCCGCCGCAGCCAGTCGCTGATCGAGCGCCTGGCACGGATGATCGACTCCCTGGAGCAGAACGAGGACGACCCCGACCGGCTGTCCAACCTGTTCTCCATGGACCACCTGGTCACCCGCATGCGCCGCAACTCGGAAAACCTGCTGCTGCTGGCCGGTCACGAGAGCCCGCGCAAGTGGACGGAGCCGGTGCCGCTGGCGGACGTCACCCGCGCCGCGACCTCCGAGATCGAGCAGTACGCCCGCGTGGTGCTGAACGTGCAGCCCGGGGTGGCCGTGATCGGCCCGGCGGTGTCCGACGTCGTGCACCTGCTCGCCGAGCTCATCGAGAACGCCACGATCTTCTCGCCGAAGGACAGCCCGGTGCAGGTATCGGCCCAGGAGCTGACCAGCGGCGGCGTGCTGATCGAGGTCACCGACAGGGGCATCGGCGTTTCTGAGTCCCGGCTGGCCGAGATGAACTGGCGGCTGGACAACCCGCCGGTGATGGACGTGTCGGTGTCCAGGCACATGGGCCTGTTCGCCGTCGCCCGGCTGGCCGAACGGCACCGGATCAGGATCCGGCTGCGCCCCGCCAGCCCGCAGGGGCTGACGGCCCTGGTGTGGCTCCCCGATACGGTCATCGAGCGGTCGGCGCGCACCTTCACCGGCACCGGGTCCTGGCAGCCGCCTGTCACGCAGAGCGGCGGCTTCCTCCAGCCCAAGCGCGCCTCAGGAGTGCACAGCATCGCCGGAACCGCCGCGACCCAGCGCAGCTCCGGCAAGCACGGCCTCGTGCGGGCCGAAGACTCCACGGCCACGCAGAGCGGTATCACCGTGCCTGAGCACACCAGCACGGCGACGTCGAACTGGTTCCGCAGCCGGCACACAGTGCTGGGCGCCCAGTCGCGGATGCCGGTCAACGGCGGCGGCAACGGGAATGGCGCTGACTACGGCAACGGCAACGCCGCTGACTACGGCAACGGCGCCGACTATGGGAACGGCGCTGACTACGGCAACGGCGCTGACTACGGCAACAGCGGACCCGCCGTCGGCACGCCGTCCGGCGCTCCCGGGCAGCAGCAGTCCGGCGGCTGGGGTGCGGACTCCGGCGCGGGCTGGGGGTCATCCGACACCGG
This sequence comes from Trebonia sp., assembly GCF_049794275.1. Lineage (NCBI taxonomy): Bacteria > Bacillati > Actinomycetota > Actinomycetes > Streptosporangiales > Treboniaceae > Trebonia > Trebonia sp. Next base: position 3,322 of record NZ_JBARCR010000871.1, on the reverse strand, counting down.
CGGCTGGGGCGCGGCCGACACCGGCAGCTGGAGCACCGGCGGCCGCCGTCCCGCGGACATCGTCGCGGACCCGGCCCAGGGCGACCAGACGTCGGCGGGCCTGCCGCTGCGCGTCCCGAAGGCGAACCTCATCCCAGGGTCAGCGCCCGGCGCTCGCAACGGCGGCACCGCGCCCGGTGCCGCCGCACCCGGCGGCGGCACCGGCTTGCCCAGCCGGCTAGGAAACAGCACCGAGGCGCACTCGCTGTCGGCCCCGCTGCCGCAGCGGTCACCTGACATGGCTCGCAGCCGACTGACCGGGTTCCAGCGTGGCGCCCGCCGTGCCGAAAGCCAGCCGCCCCGCGCAGGAGAGGGAACCGACCGTTGAGCTACGTGTACCGTCAGGACTTGAACTGGCTGGTCAGCGATTTTTCGATCCGCGTGGCGGACGTGGCGCACGCGGCTGTGGTATCCGCCGACGGTGTGCCGCTCGCTCTCTCGGACGACATCCCCGAGGCCTTCGCTGAACAGCTCGCGGCCATCACCTCTGGCCTCGCCAGCCTCATGCAGGGTGCCGCGCGCATCTTCGAGGCTGGCCAGCCGACGCAGGCGCTGGTGGAGATGATGGGCGGGCTGATGCTGATCAAGTCGGTCAGCGACGGGTCGAGCCTGTGCGTCCTCGCCGCACCGGAATGCGATACCGACCTGGTCTCCTACGAAATGAGCCGGCTCGTCGAGGCGGTCGGCGAGGTGCTGTCCCCGGCGCTGCGCACCGGCGCCCAGCAGCCGCAGCCGTACTAACCGAGGCGGTAGACGGTCACCGTCTTGACCGGCTTGTCCTCGAGGACGGCCAGGACCGGGACCTCGTAGCTGGCGAGCGAGGTCAGCGCGCTGGCGGGGAGGAACGCCCGGCCCGGGTCGGCGATGAAGACCTCGGCGCCCGACCGGGCCGCACCGCGCAGGAACCGCAGCGCGAGCTCTGCGAACTCGCGCTGGTAGAAGACGTCCGCGGCGAGGACAACCTGCGCGCCGGACGGGTCACCAGCGGCGAGATCGAGGTCGAGGACGCGGGCCGCAACGGCCGCCGCGCCGTTCGCGTGGGCGTTGATCCCAATCGCGGCCACCGCGTTCGGGTCGACGTCGCAGGCGGTAACGCTGGCCGCGCCCGCCTTGGCGGCGGCGATCGCGACCAGTCCTGAGCCGGAGGCGGCGTCGAGCACGCGGTGCCCGCGCACGATTTCCGGGTGGTCGAGGACGTAGCGCGCCAGCGCCTGGCCGCCCGCCCACGGGAACGCCCAGAACGGCGGGGCGTCCCGCTCGGTCAGGTCCCACAGTCCGAAAGGCTCGGCGGCGGTCAGCAGCCTGATCTCCGGTACGAACGGAACCGCCGCCCAGCTCGTGCCCGACCGCACAAGCGCCTCAGGCGTCATCACCCGAGCATACGGCGCCGCACCGCCTGGGGCCTTAACCGTCCAGTCGGCGCCGGATCCAGGCCGCGATCTGCGCGGCTGTCTCGTCGGGTGTCAGCGCGCTGGTGTCGTAGCACGGCTGGATGTGCGTGCGGAGCCACGCGGCGAAACGCTGGTGCTCCGCGATCACGGTCTCCGACGAGCTGTGCCGCCAGGACGGGCGGGCGCGGAGCCGTGCCGCCAGCACGTCGTCGGGGCAGTCGAGGTCGCAGAAGTGAATCGGGCCGAGCAGCTTGCGCGCCGGGACCGCGTCGAGCTGGTCGGGCAGCAGGGAGCCGCACAGCACCATCACCCGGCCGTTCAGCGCCTCTCCGTGGGCCAGCCGCAGCCAGGTGTCGCGCCAGGTCTCCCAGCCCAGCGCCGCGACCTGCAAGGTGAGGTCGGCCTCGAAGACGGCGCAGTCCGGCAGCAGGCGGCGCAGCGGCCCGGTGACCGTGGTCTTGCCGGCCCCGCTCGCCCCGGTCACCACGAACAGCGGCAGCGCGGGGACACGCTCTTCGGCGCCGCACCGCGCACAGCGCAGCACCGGCGCCAGGGGATCCCGGTCTAGGGCCGCGGCGGGACCGCACGTCATGCAGAAGACCTCGTCCGGTGGCCGCGGCGTCGTCATGTCCGGTCGAACGGCTCGGGATAGGTGAACGTCCCGCGCGTCTCCGGCCGGTAGGCGCTCAGCACGCGCACCTGGAAGTGCGGCTGCCACTGCGGCCGGGGCGGCGTGATCCCGTACTCGTCGCTGGGCCGGAACCCGAAGCGGCGGTAGTAGGCCGGAGAGCCGAGCAGCGCGACCAGGGGCTCACCGAGCGCGTCCCCGGCGCCGAGCACTGCGTGCATGAGAGCGCTCCCGACACCCCGCCGCTGAGTATCAGGGCGGACCGACAGCGGCCCGAGCGCCAGCACCGGCGCCTGCCCGACGTGCCCGCGCGTGCAGACCACATGCCCCATCACCTCACCGGCCCCGTCGACCGCCACCAGGGACAACGCCGGCAGCCACGCGCCGTCGGCGCGCAGCTCATCCACCAGCGTCGCCTCCGCAGGCAAGCCAGCCGCGCCCGGCGCGCCGAACGCGGCGGCGGTCACCGCGCGGATGGCCGCGACGTCCCCGGCGGCCTCACGGCGTATCAGCACGACCCCACGATGTCCGGTCCGGGGCTCACGCCACAACCGGTTTTCCGCGGCACCAGCGGTCGCGACACGGAATATCGTCGCGCGCCACATGGCCTTGAGGGACGCGCGCGTTTAGCGTTGCTTGAGTGGAGAGCCAGCCGTGGCCACCCCGGGAAGGACGGACTAGATGGAGCATGTGCGGGGACGTCAGGACGGCCAGCCGACTCGCGCCGGGGACGCGGGGACGTTCAGCGGGCGGGTAATGATGGACGGGCTGCTCGCCGACGGCGATGGGGATGCCACCAACGTCCGGGTGAACAGCGTCGTCTTCGAGCCGGGCGGACGCACCTTCTGGCACTCGCACGCCGGCGGCCAGGTGCTGATCGTCGGCACCGGCCGCGGCATGATCGAGACCAGGGACGGTGACCGGTCCGCGCTGCATCCCGGGGACATCGTCTGGGCCGCGCCTGGCGAAGAGCACTGGCACGGCGCGGCGCCCGACTCGTTCGTGGCGCACACGGCGATCTCGCTCGGCGTTACGCAGTGGCTGGAGGAGGTCGCTGGCGACCGCTACAAGAACGCGTTCGAGGACAAGTGACCGGCGGCGACGCGCGCGAGGTGCTAGCGGTCCGGTACTGCAACCGGACGACGACCCGCGCGGAGAACTTCCTCAACCACCACCTGTACGGTGAGCCGGACGCGGACATCGAGATGGACTACTACTTCTGGGTCGTCCGCGACGGAGCGGGAACCATCCTCGTCGACACCGG
>NZ_JBARCR010000870.1:0-3867 GCF_049794275.1 Trebonia sp. | reverse complement strand
GCCGAGATCGTGACCGGGGTCAGCCCGGCCGCCGCAGCGGCGTCGTCGACGCTGTGCGCGATGCGCGTCTGCTGGCTAAGTCGCTGGTATTCCGCTAGGTCAGCGGCGGTGGCCACGCCGAGCGCGCGGGTGGTCACGCCGGTGAGGTAGGCGACGCACTCAGCGTCGTCCGGCGCAAGCTCGAGCAGCGGCTCCGGGATGGCTCGCTCAGGCAGGTCGTAGACGCGCCGCCAGCCCGTGCGCCGCACGCAGACCGCCCGCCCCGTATCGAGCAGCCACTCGGCGGCGATCTTCACTTCTGACCAGTCCCACCACGGACCGCCGCCTTTGGCGCCGCCCAGCTGGGTCGCGGTCAGCGGCCCCTCGCTCCGCAGCCGCGCGAGCACCTCCTCGCAGACGTCCTCGGAGACCTTGTGCCACCGCTGGCCGCGCGCCGCGATCGCGCGCCGCCGCCACGCGTAGTACGGCCAGAGCTCGAGCGGCAGCACGCAGGCCGCGTGCGCCCAGTACTCGAACGTCGCCGGCTTCTTCGCCGGCCAGTACGCGCTCTCCACCGCGTCCCGCCCGACCGGGCCGAGCCGCGCGTACGCGACCAGCTCGTGGGACCGCGCCAGCACGCTGATCGTGTCGAGCTGCACCGCTCCGACCCGGTGCAGCATCCCGGCGACGCCGCCACGCCGCCCGCCGCCGAGAAACCCCTGCGCGTAAAGGGTGAGCCGCCGCGCCTCGTCCGCGGTTAGCTGCCGCGTCTCCGTAGCTGGGCTTTGCTGTTCATCCAGAACGTACGCGGCATTCTCTCCCACCCCACCGACTCTAGCGGCAGGGTACGACAATCCGGCGTGAGTGGCGCCCGCCCGTTGGGCGCGCAACGGGAGGTTCCAGGGGGTCGTCCCCCCGGGCTAGCTCAGTACCAGTCGTCGCTGAACGTCTTGGCGAACGCGGTCATGAGGCAGCCGACGACGGCGATGCCCACGCCGAGCCAGAACGCCCACCAGGTGGGGTGCGGCACCAGCGCGACGCCGCCCACGATAAACCCGACGGTGATGACCGCGACCGCCACCCAGGACATGGGCTTGCCCGAGTTGTGCTCCAGGGCATGACCAGTGCCGTGCACCGGCAATCCGGTGGCACCCGTTTCCTCGACGGTGCCCGAAGCCTGCTCGGCCACGACCCCTCCTCGAACGCCTATGCTGAAGCCTGGCAAGAAAAATACCCTAAGGGCATGGAGCGGCGGCAGCCGGCCCCTCTAGGCCAATCCGCAAGGAGCACCGAACAGTGCCAGTCATCCTAGATAGCATCCTTCGCGCGGGCGAAGGCAAGATCCTGCGCCAACTCAAGCGGATCAGCGATCAGATCAACTCTGTCGAGGACGACTTTGTCGCGATGAGCGACGCCGAGCTCCGCGCGATGACCGACGAGTTCAGGCAGCGCTATGCCGGCGGGGAGTCGCTCGACGACCTGCTCCCCGAGGCGTTCGCCGCCGTCCGCGAGGCGGCGCGGCGCACGCTGGGCCAGCGGGCCTTCGACGTGCAGCTGATGGGCGCCGCGGCCCTGCACATGGGCAACATCTCCGAGATGCGGACCGGTGAGGGAAAGACGCTGACCGGCGTCTTCCCCGCGTACCTGAACGCGCTGGCTGGCGAGGGCGTGCACGTCGTCACCACCAACGACTACCTGGCCAAGCGCGACTCCGAGTGGATGGGCCGGGTGCACAGGTTCCTCGGCCTCGAGGTGGGCGTCATCCTCGCCGAGATGACGCCCGAGGACCGCAAGCGCGCCTACCTCGCGGACGTGACTTACGGGACGAACAACGAGTTCGGCTTCGACTACCTGCGCGACAACATGTCGTGGTCGCTCGAGGAGACCGTGCAGCGCGGCCACAACTACGCGATCGTCGACGAGGTTGACTCGATCCTCGTCGACGAGGCGCGGACCCCGCTGATCATCAGCGGGCCCGCCGAGCAGAACTCCCGGTGGTACCTCGAGTTCGCCAAGATCGCGCCCCGGCTGCGGCGCGGCGAGGACGGCGAGGGCGACTACGAGGTCGACGAGAAGAAGCGGACCGTCGGCATCCTGGAGTCGGGCGTCGAGAAGGTCGAGGACTGGCTCGGCATCGACAACCTCTACGACCCGGTCAACACGCCGCTCGTCAGCTTCCTGAACAACTCGCTCAAGGCGAAGGAGCTGTTCAAGAAGGACAAGGACTACGTCGTGATGAACGGCGAGGTCCTGATCGTGGACGAGTTCACCGGCCGCATGCTGCACGGCCGCCGCTACAACGAGGGCATGCACCAGGCCATCGAGGCCAAGGAAAGCGTGCAGATCAAGGACGAGAACCAGACGTTCGCCACGATCACGCTGCAGAACTACTTCCGGATGTACGACAAGCTGGCCGGCATGACCGGTACGGCGATGACCGAGGCCAACGAGTTCTACTCGATCTACAAGCTCGGCGTGATCCCGATCCCGACCAACATGCCGATGATCCGCGCCGACGAGACCGACGTCATCTTCCAGACGTCGGACTCCAAGTTCGATGCCGTCGTGGAGGACATCGCCGAGCGGCACGCGGCAGGCCAGCCAGTGCTGGTGGGCACGGTGAGCGTCGAGAAGTCCGAGATCGTGTCCTTGCGGCTGAAGCGGCGCGGCATTCCGCATCACGTGCTGAACGCGAAGTACCACGAGCAGGAGGCCATGATCGTCGCCCAGTCCGGGCGGCTCGGCGCGGTCACGGTCGCCACCAACATGGCCGGCCGCGGCACCGACATCATGCTCGGCGGCAACCCCGAGTTCATCGCGGACGTGGAGCTGCACCAGCGCGGCCTGTCGCCGGTCGACACCCCTGAGGACTACGAGGCCGCCTGGCCGGAGGCGGTGGCCAAGGCCAAGGCGGCGGTGGCCGCCGAGCACACGCAGGTGGTGGACGCCGGCGGCCTGTACGTCCTCGGCACCGAACGGCACGAGTCGCGGCGGATCGACAACCAGCTCCGCGGCCGGTCAGGCCGCCAGGGCGACCCGGGCTTGTCGCGCTTCTACCTGTCGCTGCAAGACGACCTGATGCGGATGTTCAACTCCGACCGGGTCGCGGCGATCATGGACCGGCTGAACATCCCGTCGGACGTGCCGGTCGAGAACAAGGTGGTGTCCCGCGCGATCAGGTCCGCGCAGACCCAGGTCGAGCAGCAGAACTTCGAGATCCGCAAGGACGTCCTGAAGTACGACGACGTGCTCAACAGGCAGCGCAAGGTCATCTACGGCGAGCGGCGCCGGGTGCTCGAGGGCGCCGACCTGCACGAGCAGATCCGGTCGATGATCGACGAGGTGGTCGCGTCGTACGTGGCGGGGGCGACCGGCGACGGGTACCCGGAGGAATGGGACCTGGAGAAGCTGTGGCGGGCGTTCAAGCAGCTCTACCCGATCCCGCTGCGGATCGACACCGTGATCGAGGAGGCCGGCGGGGACAAGTCCGGTCTCACCGCCGACCTGATCACGGAGATGGTCACCGAGGACGCGCACGCCGCCTACGACCGGCGTGAGCAGGAGCTGACGCCGGACCTGATGCGAGAGATCGAGCGCAGGGTGGTGCTGTCGGTCCTTGACCGCAAGTGGCGCGAGCACCTGTACGAGATGGACTACCTCCGCGAGGGCATCGGCCTGCGCGCGATGGCGCAGCGCGACCCGCTGGTCGAGTACCAGCGGGAGGGCTTCGACATGTTCAACTCGATGATGGACGGCATCAAGGAGGAGTCGGTCGGGAACCTGTTCAACCTGCAGTTCGAGGTCCAGGAGAACCCGATCGTGGAAGAGGCGCCCGGTGCGGCGCCTGGGGCCGCGACCGCGGCGCCGCCTGCGGCCGCTGTGCAGGCC
>NZ_JBARCR010000869.1:0-2262 GCF_049794275.1 Trebonia sp. | reverse complement strand
GCGACGGCCTCGTCAGGAACGGGCGCCGCAGCCGCCAGGTGCCAGGCCCGCCGCTCCGGCTGGGCGTCAAGGACCTGGGCGAACGCGGCGTGGGCCCGGCGGCGCAGGTCAGCGTCGGCGGACTGGTAGACCGCCGAGCGCATCAGCGGGTGCTCGAACCTGACCTCCGCCTGTGACACCACGAGCACCCCGGCATCCACCGCAGGACGCAGCGGGTCGGCGCCCGAGCCGGGGACCGCGATCGTCACGGCCGCGGCTATCTCCGCGAAGTCGTTACTGTCGGCCGCCGCAGCGACGACCACCGCCGATCGCGCCGTCGGGCCGAGCCCGGCGACGCGGGCCGTGAAGCTTCGCTCAAGGCGGGCGGTGAGCGGAACGCGGACCTCGGCGCCCGGCTGGCAGGCACTCGCCGTCAGCGGAAGTTCGGCTAGCGCGAGCGGGTTGCCTTCTGCGTGCTCAAGCACCCACCCGCGCCATCGCTTATCAAGGTCCGGGTGCCGGAGGCGGACCAGCCGTTCCGCCTGCGCGCGGCGCAGCGGGCGCAGCGTCCTGGCTGGCAGGCCGGCCGCAGTGAACAGGTCCTCGAAGCCGGGACGCGTCGCGGCGAGCAGCGCGATCGGCTCGGACGCGATCCGGCGGGCGACGAAGCCGAGAACCTGCGCGGTGGCATCGTCGATCCAGTGCAGGTCGTCGACGGCCACGAGCAGCCCGCGGCCGGCCGCCGCGTCGGCGAGCAACTCCAGCGTGGCGATGGCGATCACGAACACCTGAAGCGCTGGCCCGTCGGCGTAGCCGAACGCGGCAAGCAGCGCCTTGCGCTGCGGTGGCGGCAGCAGTCCGAACCGGTCGGTCAGCGGATAGAGCAGCTGATGCAGTCCGGCGAACGGCACACGCGCCTCGGACTGAACCCCGGCCGCCCGCAGCACCATGCGGCTATCGCCGACGGCCACGCGCGATGCCGCATGCAGCAGTGCGGACTTTCCGATGCCCGCCGCTCCGACGAGCAGCAGGCCCGATCCGCCATCGCCGCGGAGCATCGCGATGATCGCGGACATCTCTTCATCGCGGCCAATCAGGTCCGACGGCTCAGAGTCGACTGTCACTGCGCCTCCGCCGACGGGGATGTTCTGGGCGAAAGGTGGACGAACTATGTAGACCGATCGTTCCTTCCACTCATATAGTGACCTTATCAGCGGCCCGATAACAAGGCCTTCCGGGAAAACGAGGTGCGTCCGTGAGACGTCCGGCCAGCGGCGCCGCCCGGCGGCGGCGGGCAGACGTGCTCGCCAGGCGCCGCCAGCAGCAGGCCCGCTCGGCGAGAGAGCGGATCCTCACGACCGCCGACCGGCTCTTCTACGGCAACGGCATCCAGGCGATCGGCGTGCAGCGGCTCATCGAGGAGTCGCAGGTAACCAGGGTGACCTTCTACCGGCACTTCCCGTCCAAGGACGACCTGGTCCTGGCCTACCTTGAGCAGCGCAAATGGCAGGCCCGCGCGGCGGTGCAGGCGATCATCGACAGCCACCCTGGCGACCCGCGGGGCGCCCTGCACGCGTGGGCGGTCGCGTTCACCGAAGACGGCATGATCGACGAGTATCGCGGCTGCACGTTCGTCAACGCGGCCGCCGAGTACGGGCCGCCGGACCACCCCGTCCGCACGATGGCCGTCGAGCAGCGGCGGTGGGTCAACGCGACGGCGCAGACCCTGCTGCGCGAGGCCGGGCACCGCGATCCAGTCGCGGCGACGCGGGTACTGATGGCGCTGCGCACCGGATACGTGTACTCACTCGGGCTGGAAGAAGACACCGGCTGGGCGGAACAGTTCCTCGCGGCGTTCGACCGCGTCATCGACGAGCAGTGAGCTGGGGAGCCACCCCGCGTCCGTTCCGAATGAGGATTGTGAATTTCGACCGGGTAAGACGGGCTACCAGGTTGGGATCAGGCCGCCGTCGATGCGGATGTCGGCGCCGGTGACATTGGCGGTGACGTCGCTGGCCAGCAGCAGCACCAGGTCAGCGACCTCCTCAGGGCGGCTGAACCGCCCGGTGACCATCTCGCTCGCGGCGCTGCTCGCGACGTCCTCAGGGCGGGCGCCGGTCGCCTGCCCGACCGTTGCGGCGACCCCGTTCGCGCCCAGCCACAGGTCGGTGGCGACCGGGCCGGGGCTCACGGTGTTGACCCGGACTCCCTTGGGTCCGACCTCCTTCGACAGCGCCTTGGAGAAGCTGGCCACCGCGGCCTTCGCGGCGCTGTAGTCCATGA
>NZ_JBARCR010000868.1:0-7091 GCF_049794275.1 Trebonia sp. | reverse complement strand
GCGCCGCCCTGGCCATCGCCGTGACGGCCGCCGCGGCCGGGTTCGGGGGCCCGGCCGGCTCGTGGCTGATCATGGGCATCGGGCTGTGCGCGGTGTACCTGGGCATCGCCGCGTTCACCGCCTGGCGGCAGCGCCGCAGCATGGTGGCGCCGTGACCATAGAGCTGGACCCGCTGATCCACGTGCCCACCCGGCTGCGGATCGTCGCGACGCTGGCGGCGCTGCCCGACGGTGACGCGCTGTCCTTCACCCGGCTGCAGGACATGCTCGGGCTCACCCCCGGCAACCTGATCATCCAGCTGCGCAAGCTCGAAGACGCCGGCTACATCAGCAGCACCAAGACCAGGAACGGGTCCGCGCAGAAAACCACGGTCACCCTGACCGGAAAGGGCCGGGCCGCCCTCAGCGCCTACATCCAGGCATTGCGCGACCTGCTCGGCGGCCTGGACGTCGACGCAACGTCCCCGGCAGCACCGTCTATGAGATGAGTGCGGGCATGCGAAGCTGAAGCAGCGGGCCGAGACCGCGACCAGGCAGGAATCACCCTGACCCTTGACGCTGACCCAGCTGACCCGACCCCTCTGGAGCGACCGGACTCCTGCCGGGTCCTGCACGCTAGCCGGGCTGTCCACCCGGCAGCGACCGGGTTCGGGTTGTCCGTTCCCCAAGACTCCTCCGGCACCAATGCCTGAGCCGGTGCCCGCGCCGGGTCAGTAAGGCCGTCGGCGATTGAGGCTGGCAGGTTCCGTCCGAAGGCGCATACCGAAATGGACGATCTGCGCTCAGCTGTGCCGCGAGATCCTCCCGGCCAGCAGTCGCTCGTAATCGGCGATCTAGCATGTCGTGATTCCTCCGAGGAGAGGTGCAGTCGATCACGCTTGGTCGCAGGGCCGCCGGACGTGATCGCATCGGAGTGAGTTCGTGCCACGCCCGCTTGCCGTGCCGCCGTGCGGGGACCGATGATGCCGGTGTGGCTGGCACCGACCGCAGCCGGGGTTTCTGCAGCGGACATGAGCAACGGGGATATAGAAGGGACGAGGAGATGGCACGTCGATCGATCGAGGTTCCGGGCTTGCAGCACGGCGCGCCGATTCCTCAGGCTTCAGTGGTGGGGAACCTGCTTGTCTCCGGGGGCATCAGTCCTGTGGACCCGGAGACCGGAGTGACTCCGGACGGCGCCGACGAGCAGGTCGCCATGGTCTTCGCCAACGTCCGGCGGGTGCTCGCGGCGGCGGGCGGCACTACCGGCGACATCGTGAAGTGCACCGTCTTCGTGCAGGACAAGGCGATCCGGCCGGTCGTCAACAAGCACTGGGTGGAGATGTTCCCGGACGAGGCCAGCAGGCCCGCGCGGCACATGCTGATCACCGACCTGCAGAGCGGCACGCAGCTCCAGCTGGAGGTCATGGCCGTGCTCGGGGAAGGGTGAACTCGGCAGGGTGATCAGGAACAGAACTAGCGGAATTGCGGGGACCGGACAAGTGGCCTAGGCCGGCCATGAGCCGCGCTAAATCGGCAACTTCGGCGCCCTCGCTGCGTGAAAGCCGACCGGCCTGTGGTCACTCTCGGTGACAGCCATCATGATGGTCCTGCATGAGCTGACGGGCTAGCCGCAGTCGGCCGGTCGGGGTGAGCGCGGTCCGGCGATCGGCAGCCAACCGCGGCGCACCTGCTCTGAGCCTTCCGGAGCCATGGCTTCCCGCACGGATGCGTGCCCACAGATTCCTCACAAGTCCGAGATCGCGGCGATGGTCCCCGCAGAAGCCCCACGGACAAACCGGCAGGGTGGAAGCGTCCGCAGCACGACCGTCGATATGGAGTGCGAGCCTCGCCGTGGGGCTTCCGTGCCGAATAGGTGCCGAGGCATGCCGTAGCAGCGGTGGCGGTGCAGGTCAGGGCCTGTTCGCGGCGGGTCTATGAACCGCCGTGTCCTGACCGGATTGACTAGGCATCACCGGCGGCGGGCGCTGCTGCTTAAGGGATCGGCCGGCAGTCACGCCGACCACCACCCTGCTTCCTGCCCAGCATGTGCCGTCCGTCTGCGCGCAGCCCTCGCTGGTGACCGGAGGGCGGGAATGTGCTCTGCTTGTGAGGTGAGCAGCGAATCCTTCTCCGAGTTCAACGCGCTGCCGGCCGACTGGGCCTCCGACCCGGTCCTCATCGCCGGCCTGACCGTTGACGATGACGACGAGCACGACGACCCGGTGCTGCGCTGGCCGGACGGCCGCGTGGTCGACACCTGGCGGGAGGACTACCCGTACTCCGAGAAAATGCCGCGGCAGGAGTACGAGTACCGGAAACGGCCGCTGCAGGTAGAGCTGGTCAAGCTGCAGAACTGGGTCAAGTCCGCCGGGGAGCGCATCATCATCGTGTTCGAGGGCCGCGACGCGGCGGGCAAGGGGGGCACGATCAAGCGCTTCACCGAGCACCTGAACCCCCGCGGCGCCACGGTGGTGGCACTGACCAAGCCGAGCGAGCGGGAACGGACCCAGTGGTACTTCCAGCGTTACGTGCCGCACCTGCCCGCGGCGGGCGAGATCGTCATGTTCGACCGCTCCTGGTACAACCGGGCGGGCGTGGAGCGGGTGATGGGCTTCACGACGGAGCCGGACTACTGGGAGTTCATGCGGGAGGCGCCGGAGTTCGAGCACATGCTGATCCGCTCCGGGCTGCACCTGACCAAGTTCTGGTTCTCGGTGACCCAGTCCGAGCAGCGCACGCGCTTCATCATCCGCCGGGTCGACCCGGTGCGGCAGTGGAAGCTGAGCCCGATGGACATCGAATCCCTGGACAAGTGGGACGAGTACACCGAGGCCAAGGAGGCGATGTTCCACTACACGGACACGCACGAGGCGCCCTGGACGCTGGTCAAGAGCAACGACAAGAAGCGGGGCCGGCTCGAAGCGATCAAGCACGTGCTGAGGAAGTTCGACTACGAGGGAAAGGACGAGTCGGCCATCGGGGAGCCGGACAAGCTCCTCATCGGGCCGCCGTCGGTGCTGTCCGAACACGACCCGGATCGCATTTACCCCAAGCTGTGAGCCGGGCGGCGCAAGGTTCTTATCCTGCGAACGATGAGCAAGCCACGCCGGCCGTCCGCAGACCCGGGCAGCGTTCCGGCCCGCCCGCACCTGGCCGAGGCGGCGGCCCGCCCCGGATCATCCGGGGCTCGGTATGCGCTGGCCGTCGCAGGCTATCTTATTGAATCGCCGCTGACCTGGGATGGCTCAGTTCGAGCGGCAGCGGATGGTCCTCCCCGCAGGTGCTCGCCCGCTACGGTGCCAGCGCCCGCAGCGCCCAGGGCACGCCGCACCTACGACCGCATCATGACCGGCAGCCCGTAACCCTGCCCACGATCGAGGAACCCGCGTTACCGGCGAGCCCGGTCATCCATCGCCCGCAAGCGTAGGTAGCCGCCGTTCTGGACGGCCGTCAGTATCCTTGCGCTGATCAGTTCAGGCAGGCAGATCTGGTAGATCTGCGCGCGGAGGCGGCTTGGGGCAGTTTCTCGAATACCGCGACCTGGCTGTGGCTACGACGCGTGCGGCTTTGCTTCGAATTGGGAGCGTTACAGGCGCGGTGCTGGGGTCGGCTGCTGGCAGCTCTCGCAATGCCGGCTAGCACCGGGCGCCTTGTGAGCTGGACCTGCCGGTTGAATGGCGTGGGGCCAGGTCGAGATGCGCGCTTGTGGCGAGTTGCGGGTGGATTGCTGCCACCGGGGGAGAGATCCGCGTTCACGGTAGCGTGACTCTCGCCGCTTCGTACAATCAATGCGCGGTCGTACGGATAACATCTGGAGCGGGCACGTGCTTGTCAATACCGATTATCTGGTCGTGGGAGCGGGTGCGACCGGTCTTGCGTTCGTCGATGCGCTGGCAGCGGCGGCGGATGTTGAGGTGACGCTGGTCGACCGCCAGCCCGCCCCGGGAGGCCATTGGCTGCACGCGTATCCGTTCCTTCGCCTGCATACGCCTTCCGCGTACTACGGGGTTAACTCGCTCGCCCTCGGCGTTGACAGGATCGACCAGGCTGGCGAGAACGCCGGATACTACGAACGGGCAACCGGCAGCGAAGTCCGCGAGTACTTCGCCGAGGCGGCGGCGCGGCTTGCGCAGACGGGGCGGGTCCGGTTGCTCACCGGCCATGAGCACCTGGGCGGCGGAAGTAACGGCGAGCATGTCAAAGACTTGAGCACGGGGGAGCTTCACGATGTCGTGGTGCGTCGCAAAATCGTCGACGCTCGCTATCTCGAGACGTCGATCCCCGCCACTCACGCCCGCCCGTTCGATGTGGCACCAGGCGCACGGGTAATACCTGTCAACGACTTGCCAGAGACAGCGGGATCGGCCCCCTCCTATGCCGTGCTGGGGGCCGGCAAGACCGCCGCGGACGCCTGCATCTGGCTTCTGGATAACGACGTTGAGCCAGACCGGATTCGGTGGATCCGGCCCCGTGACGCGTGGTTTTATGACCGCCGCCACTTTCAGCCGCTGGAGCAGGTGGGCGCAATCATGGAGGGGCTATCCCTCGACGCCGAGGCTGGCGCCAGTGCGGCGAGCATCGATGACCTCTTCGAGCGGCTCGAGGCCGCAGGGCGGCTCGTGCGCATCGATCCCTCGCGGCCGGCAACGATGTACCGCGGCACGATGCTCAGTGCCCGCGAACTGGAGGCCGTGCGGCAGATCGAAGACGTCGTCAGGCTCGGCCGAGTGCGACGGATCGAGGCCGGCCGGATCGTGCTTGAGCGCGGGGAAACCGAAACCGGCCCGGACGTCCTCCACGTGGACTGCACCGCCCTAGGCTTGAACAACGCCCCCGCCACGGCCATCTTCCAGCCCGGTCGGATCGTGCTCCAGCAGGTGCGATTCCTCTCACCCACTTTCAACGCTGCGCTCGTCGGCTTCGTCGAGGCCAGCCGCGACGACGACGCGGACAAGAACCGGCTCTGCCCACCCGACCCCTACCCGAGCACCATCGAGGACTGGCCTCGCATAATGAGCCGCACGTGGCGCACAGAGGGGCGATGGTTGAGCGAGCCCGACGTCTCGGCGTGGGTGGCCGCCAGCCGGCTCAACCTTCTGCAGGCGCTTCCTGATCACGCGGCCGAGCCGTCCGTGCAGTCGGCGGTCAAACGCTTTCTCACGCACGTCAATGCGGCAATTGAGCGGCTCAAGCAGTTCGGCGAACCGAGCAATTGAGCATCAATGCGGACTACCCATAACCGGCGGATCTGTCCACTTGACCTGGCTAGCGAGACAGTCATTAGCGGAGTACCGAGTCGGCGATATCGCACTCGCTTTTCAGCGCTGCCGTGATCATGTGCGACCATGGCCGGCGCGCTCGGTCAGCCAGCTGGCGAACTCGCTCGCAACGATCCGCTGGTCGTGGACTCCGGCCGCGGCCGGGGAGCACAGCCAGCGAATCGGCTCGGCCATGACGGAGGCCGGCAACAGCCTCGATCGCATCTGCCCGGGCAGGTCCTCGGGGATCATCCCGGTGAGCGTCGCGCCGCCGGGCAGCAGAAGGTTCACCGTCACCGGGCTGCCAGCCAGATCGGCGGCCATGATCCGGGACAGTGCCTCGGCACCGGCCCGTGCCGGGCCGTAGGGCACGAACCCCTTCCGGTTCATCGTTGCGTGGTTCATCGAGATGTTCACCACCCGGCCCGCGCCGGCGGCCAGCATCCGGGGGACCACCGCCCGGGCGAGGAGGAAGTAGCCGCTCAGGTTGGTAGCCACCACGTCGCGGAAGCCCTCCGGGGGCACCGTCCAGAATGGCTGCGGTTCGGTGATGAAGCGCGGGCTGACCGCGCGCATTCCGATGCCGGCGTTGTTGACCAAGACGTCCAGGCCGCCCAGCTCCTCGCAGGCCCGGTCCACTCCCCGCTCGACCTCATGCTCGTCCCTCACGTCCATGCCGATGCCGATGGCGCCCCTGCCCAGGTTCCTGGCAGCGGCCCCGGCGCGAGCGGCGTCGCGGCCGGTGACCGCTACCATCGCGGCGGCATCGAGCAAGGCCGCGGCCATAGCCGCCCCGAGCCCGCTCGTACCGCCGGTGATCAGGACCCGGACCCCGTCCAACCGCGCGCTCGCAATGCTCATGGACCAAAGCTAGCCAGGCGACGCAGCCGGGGCCCAGTTAATGACCAGCGCACGCCAGAGCCGGTGCCTGCGCTAGCCGGAACCGGCCAGACAGCCCCACGCCATAGGCGATACCCGGCGCCAGGCAACCAACCGCCACCGCGATGACGCAGCCCACCCGAATCGACCCGACGCCAGGACACCCTGCTCTCCGGCCACGCACCGTGGTTTGCGCCGAGTACCGCTTGACAAGCGAGATCCGCCGATCGGCGCGGCTATTGTCTCCCGGGACTCGTCAGCTGCGAAATGCGGATCAGGTCGATCTGGCGCTGCTCGGAGCGCTGGGGACGTGCGGGCCGGCGGCAGCTGAGATCCGTTGCCGCCGACAGTGCGCTGACGCGGCTAGGGTTTATCACGTCACGTGGCTCGCCCGGGCGTCAAGTGCCCGCAGCCGGGGCTTGTGGCTGCGGCCGGCCAGGCGAGCCTGTGCTCGCGCGCGAACAAGTCCGGTCAGCGCGGGCCTGGGCGCGGAACCGCGATCGGGTGGAGAACCGGCCGGCCGGGGCGCGCTTCGGCTCCAGGGCAGCGCGGCGGTCAGCGATGCGTGATGGGGTGCTGCCCGCGACCTGTCAGATTGGCCAGGCCTGTTCCCGGTACCCCATGTCCCAGAACATCCATTCGTAGCGGCTGGTGATACGGAAGTGCCGGCGGACGCGCGCG
Source organism: Trebonia sp. (assembly GCF_049794275.1). Classification (NCBI taxonomy): domain Bacteria; kingdom Bacillati; phylum Actinomycetota; class Actinomycetes; order Streptosporangiales; family Treboniaceae; genus Trebonia; species Trebonia sp. The sequence goes on along the minus strand of NZ_JBARCR010000868.1, from coordinate 292 downwards.
CGTTCGGGTGGCGCCAGGCCCGGGCCCATCTCATCGGCGACGGCCAGCACTGCGCGGACAGCCTCGCCGAACTCCTCGCCGCCGTACATATCGATCCACCGCTGATACGCCGGGTCGGGTGAGCCACGGCGCAGCAGTTCCCTGCCGACCTCCCAGTAGATCCAGTAGCACGGCAGGACTGCGCCGATTCCGTCGGCGTAGGACCCGCCGTGGACGGCCGCCAGCAGGTAACTGGTGTAGGCCAGCGTCGTCGGCGCAGGCTCGGCGGCGTCAACACAGGCGGGGTCGATAC
>NZ_JBARCR010000867.1:0-2726 GCF_049794275.1 Trebonia sp. | reverse complement strand
CGGCGGCGACTTCTACGACGTGGTCGAAGCCGCCGACGGCTGGGTGCACGCGCTGATCGGCGACGTCTGCGGGCACGGCCCCGGGGAGGCCGCGCTCGGCGTCTGCCTGCGAGTCGCCTGGCGGGCCCTCGTGCTCGCCGGGCACCCGGCGGAAGAGGTGCTGGCCACCGTCCAGCAGGTTCTCGAGCACGAGCAGCAGGAAGAGGCCATGTTCGCCACCGTGTGCATGCTGTCGGTGGCGCCGGACCGGAGCAGCGGGATGCTGCGGCTGGCCGGCCACCCGGCTCCGCTGCTCGTCACGCCGGACGGGGTCACCGAACTCACCGCCCCGGTGTCCCCGCCGGTCGGCCTCAACGCGGCGCGGCGGTGGCCTGGACACGAGGTGTCGCTCGGCGACAACTGGTCGCTGCTGATGTACACCGACGGGCTGATCGAGGGGCGGATCAGCCAGGGGCCCTACCGGCTCGACACCGACGGTCTTATCGACCTGGTCCGCGACGCCCTCGGGCCGCTGCCGTACGACCCTCGGCAGGCCAGCGAGGAACAGCTGCTGCGGCGGCTGATGGAACAGGTGCGCAAGCTCAGCAGCGGCGAACTGAACGACGACATCGCGATCCTCGCGCTCGGTTACTCATGACCACGCCGTCCCGCCTCCCTGACCGTTCCGCTCGCCGCTGGCCGCTCAGCCGGATCATCGGCGCCGCGGTGCTGGTCATCTCGGTGTTCTCGGTGGTGGCGATGGCCGCTGGCGGGCTCGCCCTGGGGCGGCTGGACCAGCAGCGGGGACGGGTCGAGAACATCATCGACCCCGCCGCCCTCGACGCTCAGGCGCTCGACAGCGCGCTGCTGAACCAGGAAACAGGCCTGCGCGGCTACGCGCTCAGCGGCCAGCAGGACTTCCTGGCGCCGTACACCGAGGGCCTGGCCGCGGAGGAGAGCACGATCACGACCCTGCGCACGCTGGTGACCGCGCTCCCAGCGCCGAGCGCGGCGAACCTCGAGACGGTCATCCAGCAGGCGCACACGTGGCGCATCAGGTACGCGGAGCCGCTGATCAAGCAGGTCGCGGCCAGCGGCAAGCCGGTGGTCAGCCCGGACATCCTGGCAGGCAAGGCATACTTCGACGCGCTGCGGGCCCGGCTGGCCGCGTTCCAGGCGGACGTCTCCGCCGCCCGGGCACAGACCCTGCACGAGCTGAACGACGCCTCCGACACGCTCCAGGTGGTGCTGATCGTCATCGCGGTCGTGCTGGCGGCCATCGTGGTGCTGCTCGCGGTCGCCCTGCGCCGCAGCGCGATCCGGCCGCTGTACCTGCTCGCGGGGGCGGCCCGGCGGGTGGCGGACGGCGACTTCGGCCACGAGGTCGTCGCGTCGGGACCGCGCGAGGTCGACCAGCTGGCGGCCGACGTGAACCGGATGCGGGAGCGCATCCTGGCGGAGCTGACCGCGCTGCACGAGGCCAACGAGGCGCTGACGGCGCACGCGACCGACCTGCAGCGGTCCAACGCCGAGCTCGAGCAGTTCGCCTACGTGGCGTCGCACGACCTCCAGGAGCCGCTGCGGAAGGTCACCAGCTTCTGCCAGCTGCTGCAGCGCCGGTACGCCGGCCAGCTCGACGAGCGGGCCGACCAGTACATCGAGTTCGCCGTGGACGGCGCGAAGCGGATGCAGGTGCTGATCAACGACCTGCTGGCGTTCAGCAGGGTGGGCCGTTCCGCCGCCGGCGAGACCGGCCCTGTCTCCTGCGCGGCCGCGCTCGCGGCGGCGCAGGCGAACCTGGAAAACCAGCTCACGCAGTCGGGCGCGACGGTGACCGCCGGGCCGCTGCCGGTGGTCTCGGCACAGCTTCCGCTCATGACCGCGGTCTTCCAGAACCTGCTGGGCAACGCGATCAAGTTCCGCGGCGAGGCGCCGCCGCGGGTCAGCGTGACCGCGGCCCAGGACGGGACGTCCTGGGTTTTCGCTGTGTCGGACAACGGCATCGGGATCAGTGCAGAATACGCGGAGCGGATCTTCGTGATCTTCCAGCGGCTGCATGACCGGGCGACGTATCCAGGCACGGGCATCGGGCTGGCCATGTGCCGGAAGATCATCGAGTACTTCGGCGGCCGGATATGGCTGGACACGGACACCGGCACCGACACCGCCGCGGAGGGCGCGGGGGCCGTGTTCCGGTTCACGCTCCCGGTGCTGCCCGAATATCCGTCGCTGCGCTCGCAGCCCGAACTGCCACAGGTACAGGAGAGTCATGGCTGACAGCGATCGCGGGGAACCGATCGACGTGCTGCTTGTCGAGGACGACGAAGGCGACGTCCTGATGACCAAGGAGGCTTTTGAGTACTACAAGATTCGCAACAGGCTGCACGTCGTCACCGACGGCGAGCAGGCGCTGCAGTTCCTGCGCCAGGCCGGGCCGTACGCGGACGCGCCGCGCCCCGGGCTGATCCTGCTCGACGTCAACCTGCCGCGGCTCTCCGGCCTCGAGGTGCTCGCCGAGCTGAAACGGGATCCCGACCTGCTGTTCATCCCCACGGTGATGCTGACCACCTCCCAGGCCGAAGAGGACATCCTGCGCAGCTACGAGCTGCACGCCAACGCCTACGTCAGTAAGCCGGTCGACTTCGAGCACTTCATCGAGGCGATCAGGCAGATAGACGACTTCTTCCTGGCGCTGGTGAAGCTGCCGGTGCTGCCTGCCTGACCGTTGCCTGCCTGATCGTTGCCTG
>NZ_JBARCR010000866.1:0-4031 GCF_049794275.1 Trebonia sp. | reverse complement strand
GACGACCACCCGGCCGGCGCCCCCGGAGAACCCTCCAGTGACCGGCTGGGCGTGGACTTACCCAGATGCCGAGCGTGCTCGTCGCCGACCACGAGCCCGAGGTGGCCGGGCTGGCCCGCCGCTACCTCGAGCGGGCCGGCATGCGCGTGCTGGTCACCGGCAGCCCAGCGGGAACGATCCAGGCGCTGGCCGGGTGCCCTGGCACGCCCGGGGCGCCCGGGGCGCCCGGGGCGCCTGAGGCGCCGGACCTGTTCGTGATCGACCTCACGATGCCGGGCCTGGAGGTCCGCTCGGTCCGCCAGGTGCTCACGCCCGCGATCCCCGTGGTCTTCCTGCTGCGCCGCGGCGAGTCCCGGCCGCACGGCCTGAACAGCCCGCCCACGGCCCGGCGGTGGCTGACCCGGCCGTTCAGCCCGCGCGCCCTGGTCACCGCGGTGGCGGAACTGACGCGCCCGGCGCCAGGCCGTGGCGCTGCAGGCGCGGCCGACGGCGGCGCGGACCACGGTCGCCACGAGATCCGCGTGAACGGCAGAGACGTCAGCCTGACGCGGACCGAGTACGCCCTGGTGACCGCGCTGGCGGGCCAGCCGGGCCGGGTGCTGAGCAGGCAGCGGCTGCTCGCCGCGCTGGAGGGCGAGCGGGGCAAGCGGCCGAGTCCCCGGGCTGTCGACGTGTACATCGCGCAACTGCGGGCAAAGCTCGGCGATGGCGCGATCCGCACCGTGCACGGCGTGGGTTATGTGCTCGATCCGGAGACGACCGCATAACGCCCTAGCAACGCGTAGGTATGGGACATGTATTGCGGAGGCAAACTCCAGGGGGGCTGCCGAATCAGCTTTCCGGTGGGGGCTAGCATCGGTGGCGCACCATTTCCGATCGAAGGAGACGACGCAAGCGCGTGAGTGTGCTCGACGAGATCCTCGAAGGCGTGCGTGCCGATCTCGCCGACCGGCAGCGGCGCGTCTCGCTTGAGCAGCTGAAAGACATGGCGCGCCGGGCGCCCTCCCCGATCGACGCGATGGCCCCGCTCAAGGCGGAGGGGGTCAGCGTCATCGCGGAAGTGAAGCGGGCGAGCCCGTCCCGCGGCGAGATGGCGGCGATTGTCGACCCGGCAGCGCTAGCGGGCGACTACGAGGCGGGCGGCGCGCGGGTGATCAGCGTGCTGACCGAGCAGCGCCGGTTCGGCGGGTCGCTCGACGACCTGGCCGCCGTCCGGCGGGCCGTGCGGATCCCGCTGCTGCGCAAGGACTTCGTGGTCAGTTCCTACCAGTTGTGGGAAGCGCGCGCCTACGGCGCCGACATGGTGCTGCTCATCGTCGCGGCGCTCGAGCAGAGCGCGCTGGTCTCGCTCGTGGAGCGGGCGCTGTCCATCGGGCTCCTTCCGCTGGTCGAGGTGCACGCGGACGAGGAGCTGGAGCGCGCGGTCGACGCGGGCGCGACGGTGATCGGCGTGAACGCGCGGAACCTGGCCACGCTGGAGGTGGACAGGTCGATCTTCGCCCGGCTGGCCGGCCGCATCCCCGAGGGGATCGTGAAGATCGCCGAATCCGGCGTCCGCGGGCCGCACGACCTGCTCGCCTATGCCGCGTCCGGCGCGGACGCGGTGCTCGTGGGCGAATCGCTGGTGACGGAGAAGGATCCCAGGTCCGCCGTCGCGGACCTCGTGACGGCCGGGTCGCACCCGGCCCTGCGCGGCGAACGCGAGTAGAACGCGGGTAGTCTGACCCCCGTGAACAGCAGCCCAGCCGCGGGTCAGCCACCCGCGGAACCTGAGATTTCCGTCGTCCCCGACGTGTCCGGGCACTTCGGCGTGTTCGGCGGGCGGTTCGCCCCCGAGCCGCTGATGGCGGCGCTCGAGCAGCTCACGAAGGAGTACGAGGCCGCCCGCACCGACCCGGGGTTCACCGCCGAACTGGCGGACCTGCTCAGGAACTACGCCGCGCGCCCGACCCTGGTCACCGAGGCCAAGCGGTTCGGCGGCGAGCACGCCGGCGGCGCCCGGGTGCTGCTCAAGCGCGAGGACCTCGCGCACACCGGCTCCCACAAGATCAACAACGTCCTCGGCCAGGTGCTGCTCACCAAGCGGATGGGCAAGACCAGGGTGATCGCGGAGACCGGCGCCGGCCAGCACGGCGTGGCGACCGCGACCGCCTGCGCGCTGCTCGGCCTGGAGTGCGCGGTCTACATGGGCGAGGAGGACACCCGCAGGCAGGCGCTGAACGTGTCGCGGATGCGCATGCTCGGCGCCGAGGTCATCCCGGTGACCGCGGGGACCAGGACGCTCAAGGACGCGATGAACGAGGCGTTCCGCGACTGGGTGACGACCGTGGACAGCACGCACTACTGCATCGGCTCGGTGGGCGGCCCGCACCCGTTCCCGATGATGGTGCGGGACTTCCAGCGGATCATCGGCGTGGAGGCCCGCCAGCAGGTCCTCGACCTGACGGGCAGGCTCCCCGACGTCGTGGTGGCGTGCGTGGGCGGCGGCTCCAACGCCATCGGCGTGTTCCACGCCTTCATCCCCGACACCGGGGTGCGGCTGGTCGGCTGTGAGGCCGGCGGCGACGGAGACGGCGCGCCAGGCCGCACCGCCGCCACGCTCAGCCTCGGCTCGCCTGGCGTGCTGCACGGCATGCGCACGTACCTGCTGCAGGACGACGAGGGCCAGACGCTGGACACGCACTCGATCTCGGCAGGCCTGGACTACCCGGGCGTCGGCCCGGAACACGCCTGGCTGAAGGACACCGCCCGGGCCGAGTACCGGAGCGTCAGCGACGACGACGCGATGCGCGGATTCGCCGCGCTGTGCAGGACCGAGGGGATCATCCCGGCCCTGGAGTCCTCGCATGCCCTGGCGGGCGCCATCGACCTGGGCCGCGAGCTCGGCCCCGGCGGGCTCATCCTGGTCAACCTGTCCGGGCGCGGCGACAAGGACGTCGCCACCGCGTCGGCCTACTTCGGCGTGTAGGGAGCGCGGCATGAGCACCGTCAGCACCGCCTTCGGCAAGGCCGCCGCGGAGGACCGCGCCGCGCTCGTCGGCTACCTGCCGGCCGGCTTCCCCGACAAGCAGACCGCCATCAGGGCCGCCCTGGCCATGGGCGAGGCGGGCGCGGACGTCATCGAGGTCGGGCTGCCCTACTCCGACCCGCTGATCGACGGCCCGGTGATCGCCGACGCCGTCCACCACGCCCTCAAGGGCGGCACCCGGCTCGCGGATGTCTTCGACACCGTGACGGCCATCGCCAACGCGGGCACCGCCGTGCTGCTCATGACCTACTGGAACCCGGTCGACAAGCACGGCGTGGACAGGTTCGCCCGCGACCTCGCCAACGCCGGCGGCGCCGGGCTCATCACCCCCGACCTGACCCCTGAGGAGGCCGGGCCCTGGCTGGAGGCCTCGGACGCCCACGGCCTCGACCGGGTCTTCCTTGTCGCGCCGAGCTCCACGGCGCAGCGCATCGAGCGGATCACCGCCGCGTGCCGGGGCTTCGTCTACGCCGCCAGCCTGATGGGCATCACCGGCACCAGGGCGGCGGTCAGCTCAGGCGCCGCCACGCTGGTGGAACGGACCCGCGAGCACACCGGCCTGCCGGTCGCGGTGGGCCTCGGCGTGTCCAACGCCGCCCAGGCGAAGGAGGTCGCCGGCTTCGCCGACGGCGTCATCGTCGGCTCCGCGTTCGTCCGCCGCCTCGCCGCGGCGCAGGACGCAGAGCAAGCCATCGCCGACGTCCGCACCCTCACGGCCGACCTGGCCCACGGCGTCCGCCGCACCCGCTAGCACGCCCGGCGAAATCCATGGCGTTTCCGTTACTCGCACAACCGAAACGCCACGGATTTCCGCGCCATGATCTTGTCTGGCACGAGGGCGCGCACCGGAAGAGCGGTAATGTCCGGGTATGCCCCTCGCGTCCATCCCGAGCCCGCCGCACGCCCGCGTGCACCTCGGGCCGGTGACGCTGCGGTGGCAGGCGCTGGCCATCGTCGCGGGCATCCTGCTCGCCATCTGGCTGGCAGACCGCAGGTACCGCGC
>NZ_JBARCR010000865.1:0-4537 GCF_049794275.1 Trebonia sp. | reverse complement strand
GGCCTGGAGACCGAACTCCTTACCCCCCCGCGGCGGGCGCCGCGGGGGCGGTCGCCAGAACGCGCGCGCAGGAGCCTCAGCGGATTCCAGCTCGGCAGCCGCGATGCCGAGGCCAGCACGCTTAGCGCGGAAGAGCTTAGCGCGGAAGAGGGAGCTAGCCCTTGAGTCAGCCCTATCGCCAGGACCTGAACTGGCTTGTCACCGAGTTCACCACCCGGGTCGAGGACGTCGCGCACGCGATCGTGGTTTCCGCCGACGGAGTGCCGCTGGCGTTGTCCGCCGGCATCCCTGAAGCCGCCATCGAGCAGCTCGCCGCCATCACCTCCGGGCTGACCAGCCTCATGCAGGGCGCGGCGCGGGTGCTCGACGGCGGATCGGCCACGCAGGCGCTGGTGGAGATGGACGACGGGCTGCTGTTCGTCAAGGCAGTAAGCGACGGCTCGAGCCTCGCCGTCCTCACGGCGCCGGAATGCGACACCCGCCAGGTCTCCTACGAGATGACGAGGCTGGTGGAGGCGGTCGGCCAGCTGCTCACGCCGGCTGCCCGCGCCGAAGGGTTAATGGCGCGAGCGTGATGATCGTCACTGCGATGCGGGCACCTGCCGCCGAGGACGCCAGCCCGCGAAGGCGTCGCCCGGCTAAACTGCCAGGCAGAGACAAGCGTCGTCCGGCCTAACGACCGCCAGCTTCGGCAGGACCGCCGGTTACGTGGCGAAGACTGTTAAGTAGAGGTAAAGTCACGGCGCAGGATTCGGCGTTTACGCGATGGGAGTCGGAATGCGCGTCCTTGTTCTTGGTGGTGACGGTTTTTGCGGCTGGCCGACGTCGCTGTATTTGTCGGATCGTGGTCATGACATCACCATTCTGGACAATCTCAGCCGCCGGAAGATCGACATCGACCTGGAGGTTGACTCGCTGACCCCGATCGTGCCGCTCGGGGACCGGATCAAGGCGTGGCGCGCGGTGTCCGGGCGCGATATCGGGTTCGTGCACGTGGACCTGGCGACGGAGTACGACCGGCTGGCGGCGCTGCTGACCGAGCTGCAGCCGGACGCGGTGGTGCACTTCGCCGAGCAGCGGGCGGCGCCGTATTCGATGCGGTCGCAGCAGACCAAGCGGTACACCGTGGACAACAACGTGCGAGCCACGCACAACCTGCTGACCGCGCTGACCGACACCGGGGTGCAGGCGGCGGTGGTGCACCTGGGCACGATGGGCGTCTACGGGTACGGCTGGTCGGGGTCGGCGCCGATCCCCGAGGGGTACCTGACGGTGAAGGTACCGACGCCGGACGGGGACCTGGAGCGGGAGATCTTGCACCCGGCCAACCCGGGGTCGGTGTACCACATGACCAAGACGCTGGACCAGCTGCTGTTCGCGTTCTACGCCAAGAACGACGGGCTGCGGATCACCGACCTGCACCAGGGCATCGTGTGGGGCACCCAGACCAATCAGACCATCGGTGATGAGCGGCTGATCAACCGGTTCGACTACGACGGCGACTACGGCACGGTGCTGAACCGGTTCCTGATGCAGGCCGCCATCGGCCACCCGCTGACCGTGCACGGCACCGGCGGGCAGACCCGGGCGTTCATCCACATCAAGGACACCGTGCGGTGCATCGAGATCGCGCTGTCCAACCCGCCGCAGGCCGGGGAAAAGCCGCTGGTGCTCAACCAGATGACCGAGACCCACCGGGTGCTGGACCTGGCCAAGCTGATCTCCGACATCACCGGCGCCGACATCGCCTACCTGCCCAACCCGCGGCGCGAGGCCGAGGAAAACGAGCTGATCGTGCGCAACGACCAGTTCCTCGCTCTCGGCCTGGAGCCCACCACGCTGTCGGAAGGCCTGCTCAGCGAGGTCACCGACATCGCCGACCGCTACCGGCACCGCGCCGACCTGCGCAAGATCATCGCCCGCTCGGTATGGAAGGCCGGCATGGAAACCTCCGACGACCTTATGACCGAGGTCGCCGGCGCCCCGGCACGGTCCGCGCCGGGCGGCGAAGCCTGACGATGCGATGAGCGGCCGGGTGCCGGTCACCCTCGCCTGCTGGGACTACGACCGGACCGCGGCGCTGGCCAGCGGCGAGGTCCGGCCGGAAGGCGTCGACCTGACGTACCTGAGCCTGCCGGTCGAGGAGACGTTCTTCCGGATGCTCAGGTACCGCGAGTTCGACGCCGCGGAAATGTCGCTGTCCTCGTACGTGATCAGCCTCGGCGCGGACGATCCGGGCGGCCGGCCGTTCATCGCGATCCCGGTGTTCACTTCGCGCGCCTTCCGGCACAACGGCATCTACGTCAATGCCGCGAGCGGCATCGCGTCCGCCGGGGACCTGCCCGGCCGGACCGTCGGTGTCGCGGAGTACCAGCTCACCGCCAACGTGTGGATCCGCGGGATCCTCGCCGAGCACTACGGGGTTCCCGTCGAGTCGGTCCGGTACCGCACCGGCGGCCAGCACCAGCCCGGCCGCGTCGCGAAGGTCGCCCACGACGTGCCGCCGGAGATCGACATCGCGCCGATCCCGCCGGACCGGACGCTCACGGGCATGCTCGTCTCCGGGGAGATCGACGCGCTGTACACGCCGCGCACCCCGCTCCCGTTCGCGCAGGGCCGGCCGGAGGTGCGCCGCCTGTTCCCCGACGCCCGCGCGGAAGAGGAGCACTACTACCGGCAGACCGGCATCTTCCCCGTCATGCACGTGGTGGTGCTCCGCCGCGACGTGTACGCGGCCAGGCCGTGGCTGGCGCAGTCGCTGTTCAAGGCGTTCGAGGAAGCCCGGCGGCTCGCCGCGGACCGGCTCGCGGAGACGGCGGCGTCGCGCGACATGCTGCCCTGGCTCTACGCGGAAGCCGAGCGCACCCGCGACTTCATGGGGCCCTCCTGGTGGAGCTACGGGCTGGCAGGCAATGAGGAAGGGCTCGCGGTGTTCCTGCGCTACGCCCGTGAGCAGGGCCTCGCCCGCCGCCCGCTCACCCCGGCCGGGCTATTCGCGCCGGAGACCCTGGAGAGCTACGTCATCTAGCCGCCGCAGGTCGGTACGCTGCACGGCATGACGGAACTGGACGCGCTCGACCTGGCGCTGCTCGGTGCGCTGCGGGACAGTCCCCGCGCCGGGGTGCTGCAGCTGTCACGCATCACCCAGGTGGCCAGGGCCACCGTGCAGGCCCGGCTCGACCGGATGGAACGCGCCGGGGTCATCACCGGCTACGGCCCCGACATCGACCTGGCCGCGGCCGGCTATAGCGTGCTCGCGTTCGTCACCCTGGAGATCACGCAGGGCGCCCTCGATCAGGTCCGTGACGACCTGGCGGCCATCCCCGGGGTCCTCGAGGCGCACGCGATCACCGGCTCCGCCGACGTCATCTGCAAGGTAGCCGCCACGTCACACGCCGACCTGCAGCGGACCCTGCTGCGTATCGACAGCTCGCCGTCGGTCGCCAGGTCCACCAGCGCGATCGCCCTGTCCACGGTGATCAAGCCCCGCGACCTGCCGCTGCTCACCGCCCGGCCGGCCGCCCCGGCCACCCGCTCCCCCGCCTTCAGGGGCGATTAGTCCGCCGGCGGCCCGTCGGCGAGGCCGGCCCAGGGCGGGGCGTGGCTCGCGGGCGACCCCGCGTTGGCGGCTAGCTGGCCGAGGAGCTCGCTGAGCCGGGCCACATCGGCGTCGGAGAGGCCGGCCCGCAGCTGGGCGTCGAACGCGACCGCGGTGTCCCGCAGCCGCAGGAACGCCGCCTCGCCCGCCTCGGTCAGCGCGACCACCTGGATCCGCCGGTTGGCCGCGTCCCTGGTGCGAGTGACCAGGCCGCGGGCGTCCATCGCGTTCAGGTGGTGCGTCAGCGTGGCCTCGCGCACCCCGACCTTCTCCGCGAGGTCCTTCTGGTTCGCCGGCCTGTGGATCTTCAGGTTGAGCAGGATGAGCCAGGTCGGCACGGTGCCGCCCGCCTCGGCCAGGGCCTCGTCGAAGGCGCGCTCGACGGCCCGGGCCGCCTGGTTCAGGCGGAGCCCGATCGGGACAGGAAACGGTTCAGGCACGTCACCAAGCGTACCATCATTCATCGATATCTAAGTGTTTGACATCTAACGCTTCGATATCTAAGCTTGGTTTCATGGGAAGCGCGATGAGCGACACCGCCGTCGAGGTCGACGGGCTGCGGAAAGCCTTCGGCACCGTGCTCGCCCTCGACGGGCTGAGCTTCCGGGTGCCGGCCGGGTCCGTGCTCGGGCTGCTCGGGCCGAACGGGTCAGGGAAGACCACCACCGTCTCGATCCTGTCCACCGCGCTGCGGCCGGATGCCGGCCGCGCCACCATCGGCGGCCTGGATGTCGTCGCCGACGCGGCCCGGGTGCGCCGGGTGATCGGCTTCGCCGGCCAGTTCGCGGCCGTGGACCCCAACCTCACCGGCCGGGAGAACCTGACGCTCATCGGGCGGCTGTCCCGGCTGGGCCGCGCCCAGGCCCGGGTCAGGGCCGGGGAACTGCTCGGCGGATTCGGGCTGACCGCCGCCGCGGACCGGCTGGTACGCACCTACTC
>NZ_JBARCR010000864.1:0-2411 GCF_049794275.1 Trebonia sp. | reverse complement strand
GCCCCATGCGGCTGAAGCCGCCGGTGTCGCGCGCCGACTGCCGGCCTGGCCGCGGCGAAGAACCCGCGCGCGGTGGCATGGTGCGCTCGGCGCGGGGACGCGGCGGTCCTGCTGGCATGTCCGCGGGGCGGAGGCGGTCGCCTCCCGAGTAACCGCGGTAACCGGGATCGACGGGGTAGGCTGCCGGGTCGAGATAAGCGTCGTCGGGGTATGCGGCGCTGGCGGTGCCCCTGCCCCCTGCGCCGCGGCCCGGCCCACCGTCCCGACGATTCACCCGCTACCTCCTGGACACCACAGCCGGCGTGCGGCACTCACCCAGACGAGTGTAGGTCGGCGGGGCACCGGGAAAGGGCCGGACGAGTAATTGCCCTAGTTCGACATGTGTTTATTTCACCCGGGCAGGGGCTGCCACGCGGCGGCTGGTGCGGGCCTTGCGTGCGGGACTACATTTGAAGCGAAGGCACGAGCGTCTCGCCCGCGCCAACGGCATTGCGGCGCCAACTCGCCGCGCGGAAGTTCCGTTCCGGAGCGGCCATGGCATGGATCGTCTGGCTGATTGTGGCGGCAGTGCTCGGCGTAGCCGAGCTGATGACCACCACGTTCGCGCTCGGCATCATCGCGGTCGGCGCGCTGGTCGCCGCGGGTGTCGGCGCGCTGCAGGTCGGCCTGCCGTTGCAACTGCTCGCATTCGTGGTGGCATCGGGCGCGGGCCTCGGCTTCGTGCTTCCTATCGCCAGGCGCCACGTCAAACAGCCGCCACTGCTCAGGACCGGTTCCGCCGCCTTGGTCGGGCGGTCGGCCAACGTGCTCGAAGAGGTCACCAGGCACAGTGGCCGGGTCCGCATCGGCGGCGAAGAATGGTCGGCGCGCCCTTACGATGAGACGCTGGTCATCCCCGTCGGCCACCTCGTCGACGTCATGCAGATCGAGGGCGCCACCGCCCTCGTTTACCCCCGGGAGTAGCCATGGTTATCGCGGAGATCATCATTGCCGTGGTGATCGTCCTCGCCGTCGTTCTGACGGTTTTGACGGTAGTGCGCTCTATCCGCATCGTGCCGCAGGCGCGGGCGCGGAACGTTGAGCGTTTCGGCCGGTACCGCAAGACACTCGAGCCAGGGATGAACTTCATCGTGCCGTTCGTCGACCGGGTGAAGGCGCAGATCGACCTGCGCGAGCAGGTCGTCTCGTTCGACAGCCAGCCGGTGATCACCGAGGACAACCTGGTGGTCCAGATCGACACGGTGCTGTTCTTCCAGGTGACCGACCCGAAGGCGGCGGACTACGAGATCGTCAACTACATTCTGGCGATCGAGCAGCTCACGGCCACCATGCTGCGGTCGGTCATCGGCTCGATGGACCTGGAGCAGACGCTAACGTCAAGAGACAAGATCAACACGCTGCTGCGTGGCGTGCTCGACGACGCGTCGGGCAAGTGGGGTATCCGGGTGACCCGGGTGGAGATCAAGGCGATCGACCCGCCGAAGTCCGTCAAGGACGCGATGGAGAAGCAGATGCGCGCCGAGCGGGAGAAGCGCGCCGCGATCCTCACGGCCGAGGGCGGGAGGCAGTCGCAGATCCTCACCGCGGAAGGCGACAAGAAGAGCAAGATCCTGCGCGCCGAGGGCGACAAGCAGGCCGCAATCCTCCGGGCGGAGGGCGAGGCGCAGGCGATCAACCAGGTCTTCGAGTCGATCCACCGCAACGACCCGGACCCCAAGCTGCTCGCCTACCAGTACCTGCAGACGCTCCCGCAGATCGCCGCCGGCGCGGGGAACACGTTCTGGGTGATCCCCAGCGAGGTGACGTCGGCGCTGAAGGCGGTGACGAGCGCGTTCAGCGGAAGCGTCGAGGCCGGGGCCGCCGGCGGCACGCCTGCGGCCGTCGGACAGGGCGCTGGCGGGCCGGCCGTGCAGCCGGGCGATGGTGCGCCTGCCGCCCTTGCGCCTGGCGCCGGAGCGCCACGTGCTAACGAGCCGACCGAGGCGGACATCGCGGCCGCGGAGGCCGAGCGCGAGGCGACCGCGATCGCGGCCGCGGCGGTGCTGCCGCTGGGCGGCACGCTCCCCGTACAACCGGGGCCCGCGAGCAACGGCAGTCCCACGAACTACGCCAGCCCCACTGAGGAAGACGATGGGTAGGACCAGACCCTAACCGCGAATGATTGTGGGGACTTTGCCGGGGAAAACCCGGTCAAAGTCCCCACGTTCTTTTGATCGGGGCGGACCCTAGGAGAAGAGCGCCCAGATGATGGCGGCCAGGCACACGAGGATCACGACCGCGACGATCAGTGGCTTGGACACCACGGGGCGCCGGGCATTGGGGGCGCGACCTGCCGTGGACGCCGGCTTCACGGCTGACAGTGCCCGGCCCTGCGTGCCCGCGCCGCCCGGCACCCGGGCAGCGCCCGGGGC
>NZ_JBARCR010000863.1:0-2554 GCF_049794275.1 Trebonia sp. | reverse complement strand
CTCAGCGTCACCGCGGGCAGCGGGCGGGCCAGCCGGCTGTGCGCGAGCACCCGGATGAGCCGCCCCATCAGCGCCTCGACGTGCCCGCCAGGGATCGGCGGCTCGGCGAGCTTAGGCGACGGAGGCGAACCCGGCGCCTGGGCCGGCGCCGCGGGCGGGACAACCGCAGGGGCAATCGTGGTTATCGTCCGCAGTTCCGCGGTGGCCGCCTGGGCAGATCGCTCGTCAGCGCTGTCGCGCTGCGGCGGGTCCACCATGACGGCCATTCATATCCTCCTGGCACGGATACACAGATGCACGGACACACGGACAGACATTCGCTCGAACACGTGTCACGGAATTCGCCAGACCCACCGTCGACCCCTAGCGATCATACTCCGTGAGCTTGCGAGAACGGCGCTGATAACTGCCAGCGCTACCCACGTAACGTCAACGCACACAACCACAAGCCCGCTTCCATCGGTGCTTCACGAGATCGTTTCGTCACCTACCCGACACCACCGTGTGACTGCTTTCACAAGTGCCACAGAGACTAACGCCCTGGCGCCCCGGCGCACACGCCGCCGCCCGGCATGGCGCCGGCGCACGGCACAATGGAACCGTGGCCCACCGAGCGCGGTTCGCCGCGGCAATGACGGCGGTCGCCCACAGGCTCCCGTTCGGGCTGTCCCGGGTGGTCGCGCCGAGCCTCCTCGGCTACCTGCTCATCAACCTGTGCACCTTCTTCCTCGACCTGTCGATTCTCGCCGTCGCGCACGGCGTCCTGCGCTGGCCGCTGCCGGTCGCGGTCACCGTGTCGTACGGGACCGCCTCGCTGACCAGCTACGCGGCGAACCGCGTGCTGAACTTCCGGTCGCGCGCCGCGGTCGGCGCCCAGCTGCCGCTCTTCGTGGCGGTCAGCGTGAGCAATTACCTGATCTTCGTGCTCGGGCTCACCGACCTGCTGGCCGCCGTCGGCGTCTACTTCGAGCTCGCCCGCGTCATCGCCGCGCTGTGCGAGGCCGCCTACCTGTACTGCATGATGCGCTGGGTCGTCTTCAGGGACAGCCCAGGTTCCGCAGACACGGCCGGCGACGTTGCCGAAGACGCGGCAACCCCGGAAATCAGCAGGCACAACTAAGCTGCGGCCATGACACCGAGCGCGTCCGTGCCGGACGGGAACGTCCTTATTCGCGGCGGTTACGTCCTGACGATGGATTCCGCCGGCGACATCCCCGGCGGTGACGTGCACGTCCGCGATGGCGAGATCGTCGCGATCGGCACCGGCCTCGACGCCCAGGGGGCGGACGTGATCGACGCGGCCGGCAAGATCGTGGCGCCCGGGCTCGTCGACACCCACTGGCACATGTGGAACACGCTGCTCCGCGGGCTGTCAGACGGCCGGCCTGACGGAGACGGCCGCGCCCGTTCGGGCTACTTCGTCACATGCGTCGCGCTGGGCAGGCATTTCCTCCCCGGAGACACCTACGCCGGGACGCGGCTCGCGTGCGCGGAGGCGATCGACGCCGGGATCACCACGGTGCACGACTGGGCGCACAACATCCGCGGGATCGACTGGGCCGAAGCCGGGCTGCGGGCGCTGTCGGAGTCCGGGCTGCGGGCGCGCTTTTCGTTCGGTTACGAAACCGGTCATCAGAACGACCGGTTGATGGCCCTGGACGATCTCGCCCGGGTCGCGTCGGCGTGGCCGGCCTACGGCGCGGGCGGCCGCATCCACCTCGGCATGGCCTGGCGGGGCACCGGCGGCAGCAACCCCGCCATGCGGGTGGCACCCGCGCTCTACCGCGAGGAGATCGAGACCGGGCGCGGCCTCGGGCTGCCGGTTTCGGTGCACGCGTGCGGGCCGCGGCACGCCGCGGGGCAGCTGACGACCTACGCCGCCGAGGGGCTGCTCGGCCCCGACCTGCAGGTCATCCACCTGAACAACGCCTCGGCCGAGGAGATCGCGCTGGCCGCGGAGCACCAGGCCCCGGCCAGCGTGTCCCCGTTCACCGAGCTGCAGATCGGCTACGGGCAGCCGGTCACCAGCGCACTGCTGGCGGCGGGCGTGCCGACCGGGCTGTCGGTCGACACCACGATGCTGTCCGGCAACGCCGACATGTTCGCCATCATGAAGGTGACGCAGGGCTGCGCCAACGCGCAGGCGTACGACGAGTTCGCGCTGACCGCGCGGGACGTGCTGCGGCTGGCGACGATCGAGGGCGCGCGGACCCTCGGGCTCGGCGCGGTGACCGGGTCGCTGGCGCCGGGCAAGCGCGCGGACATCATCGTCGTCTCCGTCGACGCCCCGAACCTCGGCGTGCTCACCGATCCCGCCCGGCTGCTCGTCACCGCGGCGCACCCCGGCAACGTCGAAACCGTGCTCGCCGACGGCCGGGTGCTGAAACGTGCCGGCGAGCTGACCAGCTACGATGTGGCAGAGGTGACGCGTTCGGCCCGCGACGCGCTGGCCGGCGTCCTCACCCGGGCGTAAGCCGCCGCTGGCTCGTTCGCCAATTGTCGGCTGTGCGCGGATGTGACACCGTACGATCAGGGCTGGCCTTCACCAGACCCC
>NZ_JBARCR010000862.1:0-3561 GCF_049794275.1 Trebonia sp. | reverse complement strand
GGACGGCAGCACCACCGGTCACCGGCTCGGCATCGGCGAGATCACCGTCGCGCCCAGGTCCGCGGGCCCGCCGCAGCACCGGCATGCCCGGCACGACGAGGGCTTCTACGTGGTGTCGGGGACGGCGCGGTTCACGATCGGCGCCGAGACATACGACGCTCCGCCAGGGACGCTGGCGATGATCCCGCCTGGCGCGCCGCACACCTTCGCCAACCCCGGCGACGAGCCGCTCGTCATGGTTAACACGTTCACGCCCGACCTGTACGTGCAGTACTTCCGCGACCTGCGGCAGCTGGTCGCCGCCGGCGAGGCGCCGACGCCCGAGGCGACCGCGCGGGTCATGAGCCGGTACGCCACCGAAGTGGCCGACGACTACGCGGCCGAGTAGGAGAGCCTCATGTCTGCACGCACCATTACCGTGACCACGCCGTCCGGCGACGTTCCGCTCACTATTACGGAGAGCGGCGCCGGCGGCCGGCCCGTGCTGCTGCTGCACGGCGGCGCGGGTCCGGATTCGGTCACCGGCTTCGGCGAGGCGCTCGCCGGTCGGTTCCCGTTCCGGGTGCTGAGCCCGGTCTACCCGGGGTTCTCCGGTACCGCGCGCCCTGGCTGGCTCGATTCCATGGGCACGCTCGCCGGGGTCCTCGGCGGCCTGCTCGAGGACCTGGGCCTAACCGACGTGATCGTGGCCGGCAGCTCAGTCGGCGGCTGGGTGGCGGCCGAACTGGCGCTGGCCGCCCCGGAGCGAGTCGGGCGGCTCGTGCTGATCGATCCCGCGGGCCTGGACAGCGCCGACCATCCCATCGCGGACTTCTTCTCGCTGACGCCCGATCAGCTGGCGGACCTCAGCTGGGCCAACCCGAAAGGGCACCGCATCGACCCGGCGGCGATGCCCGAGGCACAGCGGGCGATCCTGCTCGGCAACCGGGAGGCACTGCTGGCCTACGGCGGACGCTCGATGGCCGATCCCGGGCTGGCCGCGCGGCTCGGCGGCATCACCGCGCCGACGCTCGTGATCTGGGGCGAGGCCGACCGGATCGTCACCCCCGGCTACGGCAAGGAGTACGCCGCGGCGATTCCTGGCGCGGTGTTCCGGATGGTGCCGGCGGCCGGCCACCTGCCGCAGCTGGAGAACCCGGAGGCTGTGCTCGGGCTGTTCGGCGAGCTGGTCACCGCGGCTGGCTTACCAGTAACGCGGCTGGCCCGGTATGGTCTCCAGGTCCGCGAGCACCAGGGCGCGGTCTTCCTCGTCGGTGATGTTGGCTACGGCAGCGAGGGCCCGGTCCGTGTAGTGCCGTGCCTTCCCGGCTTCCCCGGCCACCGCGTGGGCGCGGGCGAGGGCCTCGAAGGCGAACGCCAGGTCCCAGTCGGCGATGCCGTTGTCCTGGCAGATGTCCAGGACCCGCTGCGCGTGGTACCGCGCGGGCTCGGCCCTCCTGAGGACCGCGTAGACGCGCGAGATCTGCCATTCGCCGCGCGCGAGGTTCGCCGGGGTCGCCTCGGGAACCAGGCCCCAGTGGTACCGGGAGGCGTGCGCCGCGTGGATCATGCGGTCGTCGTCCGCTACGGTCCGGTTCTCCTGCTCCATGAGCCGCCAGGTCTCGTTGAACAACTGGGCTGCGAGCAGCCGTTCGTTGGTGACCGATCCTGTTCCCGGCGCGCTTTTCGCGGTTGCGGAGTTCGCCATGGAAACAGCGTATGATCCCCGGCGTGATCACCGGAATGCACGCCATCGTGTTCTCCCCGCAGGCCGAGCAGGTCCGTGCGTTTTTCTCCGATGTCCTCGACATGCCGTCGGCGGACGCGGGAGGCGGCTGGCTCATCTTCGCGCTGCCCCCGGCCGAGCTCGCGGTCCACCCGGCCGACGGCGCGACCCGCCACGAGCTCTACCTCATGTGCGACGACATCCAGTCCACCCTCGCCGCACTGAGGGATAAGGGCGCTGAAATCGCCCGGGACGTCTCCGACCAGGGCTGGGGGCTGCTCGCGGCGATCCGGCTGCCCGACGGGTCTGAGCTGCCCATCTACGAGCCCCGGCACCCGTCGCCAGCCCGCCCCTGACACACTGCCCCTGACACACTGCCGGGCCGGGTGCGTGGCTGTGGGGGCATACTTGCGCGCAGGCGGGCAGTTTGACGTGTGACCCGAGTTCCGGAGCTGATCGGAGGATCAGAGCATGAATACGCCCGGCTACAGCGCAGCCGTCGTGGCCAAGGCTGAGGCCGGCGGCGTGCACGGCACCGAGCTAGCCGCCCTGCGCAGGCGACTGCGGCAGCTCGGCGAGCGGCAGGCCGGACTCCTGCCCGGCGAGGACCTTGAGCCGCTCGCGGACCTGCCGCACCTGGACGAGCTGCCCAGCCCGTCACCTGGCCAGGCCCGTGACGTGCTGGACCGGCTGGTGATCGTCAAGCTCAACGGCGGGCTGGGGACGAGCATGGGCCTGGAGGGTCCGAAGTCGGTGCTCGAGGTCAAGCCGGGCGCGAACTTCCTCGATGTCCTCGCCAGGCAGGTGCTGGCGCTGCGTGAGCGGCACGGCGCCCGGCTGCCGCTCGTGCTGATGAATTCCGCGATCACCCGCGACCCGTCGCTGAAGGTGCTCGACCACTACGGCGACCTGAGCGCGCCGGGCGTGCCGCGGGACTTTCTCCAGGGCCGCGAGCCGAAGATCCGCGCCAGTGACTTCGAGCCGGTGCGGTGGCCCGCCGACCCGGACCTGGAGTGGTGCCCGCCAGGGCACGGTGACATCTACCCCGCGCTGGCGGCGTCCGGCACGCTGGACGCCCTGCTCGGCGCCGGGCTGTGCTACGCCTTCGTCTCCAACTCCGACAACCTCGGCGCGCTCGCCGACGTCCGGATCGCCGCATGGCTGGCCGCGGAG
This sequence comes from Trebonia sp., assembly GCF_049794275.1. Classification (NCBI taxonomy): domain Bacteria; kingdom Bacillati; phylum Actinomycetota; class Actinomycetes; order Streptosporangiales; family Treboniaceae; genus Trebonia; species Trebonia sp. The sequence goes on along the minus strand of NZ_JBARCR010000862.1, from coordinate 683 downwards.
CAGGTGCCGTTCGCCCTGGAGGCGGTCCGCGGCACTCCGGCCGACCGCAAGGGCGGTCACCTCGCCTGTTATCAGGGCCAGCTGGTGCTGCGGGAGACGGCGCAGGTGCCCGACGGCGACGACTCGTTCACCGACGTCGAACGCTGGCGCTGGTACAACACCAACAACATCTGGATCGACCTGCGCGCGCTTAAGGACTTGCAAGCCGCCGATCCGGCGGCGCCAGACCTGCCGCTGATCGTCAATCGCAAGACCGTCGATCCGCGCGACCCGGACAGCACCCCGGTGATCCAGCTCGAGTCGGCGATGGGCGCGGCGATCGGCTCAATCCCCGGCGCCCGCGCGGTCCATGTTCCCCGCTCGCGGTTCGCGCCGGTGAAGACCACCAACGACCTGCTCGTCGTGCGCTCCGACGCCTACGAGCTCACCAGCGACGGGGAGATGAGGCCCAGCTTCGACGGCCAGGAGCCCGTCGTCACGCTGGATGAGGAGTATTACAAGCTGCTGCCCGACTTCGAGCAGCGGTTCCCCGACGGGGCGCCGTCGCTGCGCCGCTGCCACCGGTTCGAGGTCGAAGGCGACGTCACCTTCGGCGCGGACGTCGTGGCCGTTGGCGATGTGCTGGTCACCGGTCCGCGGCAGATTCCGGACGGCGAGGTACTCGGCGAAGGAAACTAGCCGCG
>NZ_JBARCR010000861.1:0-5108 GCF_049794275.1 Trebonia sp. | reverse complement strand
GCCGCCCGGGCCATATCGTCCTGGCCGCCGCCAGCGTCGCGCCCGCGACCAGCGCGGACGCCTCGTGCATGCCCTCGAAGACCGGGTCGTCCGACGTGCCGAGCCCGAACCGCAGGTCGGGCGCCAGCGTCCGGCCCGCCTGCCGTACCGCGGCCACGTAGTCCTCGTCGTGCACGGTCTCGAGCTCGGCGTCAGTGGCGGGCGACGGCGAGATCATCGTCACCGACGGCGCCGCCAGCACGCCGAGTGCCGCGGCGAGGTCCATCGTCAACGCCACCCGCACCGGTGCCAGCGGATGCCCCGGCCCGAAGTCGTAGTGCGTGAGCGCCTCGTCCCACGCCACCACCAGCGGTCCGCTCATGAGGCCACCTCGCTGGCGCTCGGAGTCCGCATTCGCGGACGCACAGTACTCACCGATTCGCTCGCAAGCTCGCTCATTGCTAGGCGCCGCCGAGTTCGCGGCCGCGGTCGCGGGCCGCCTCGATCGCGGCGAGGAACGCCGCGCGCACCCCGTGCTTCTCTAGCTCCCTGATCGCGGAGATCGTCGTGCCGCCCGGTGACGTCACCGCTTCGCGCAAGATCACCGGGTGCTCACCGGAGTCCTTCAGCATCGTCGCCGCGCCGTACACCGCCTGGGTCACCATCTCCAGCGCGGTCCTGCGCGGCATGCCGAGCAGGATGCCCGCGTCTACCATGGCCTCCACCAGGTAATACACGTAGGCGGGTCCGCTGCCGGACAGCGCCGTCGCCGCGTCTTGCTGCGACTCGGGGATCCGCAGCACCTTGCCGACCGGGCGCAGCAGCTCCTCCGTGCGCCGCAGGTGCGGCTCGGAGGCGTACGAGCCGGCCGAGATCACCGACATCGCCTCGTCCACCAGCACCGGCGTGTTGGACATCACCCGGACCACGGGTACCTCGACGGGGAAGCGCCCCTCGATGAACGACGTCGTGATGCCCGCCGCTACCGAGATGACCAGCTGCGACGCGCTGACGAACGGGGCGATCTCGTCCAGCATCCTGGCCATGTCCTGCGGCTTGACCGTGATCACCAGCGTGCTGGCGTCCTTCGCGGCTTCCTCCGCGGTGAGCACCGGCACCCCGTACGCCTCGTACAGCTCCTCGCCCCGATCCGCCCGGCGCACCACGACGGCCACGTCCGACGGGGGCCGCCCGGCGCGCAGCAGACCGGACAGCAGCGCCTCGCCCATCTTCCCCGCGCCAAGTATCGCGATCATGACACCGACCATAGCGAACGCAGGAAGAACGCCAGGTTCGCCGGCCGCTCGGCCAGCCGCCGCACCAGGTAGCCGTACCAGTCGCTGCCGTACGGCACGTACACCCGCACCTGGGCGCCTGTCTCCGCCAGCCGGCGCTGCTCCGCGGGCCTGACCCCGTACAGCATCTGGTGCTCGAAGCTGTCCTGGGGCCGGTGCAGCCCCAGCGACCTGGTGATCTCGATCAGCCGGGGATCGTGGGTGGCGATCATGGGGTACCCGGGCCCGGACATCAGGATCCGCAGGCACCTGGCGAACGACTTGTCGACGTCGTGCCGGCCGGGGAACGCCTCGGAAACCGGTTCGGCGTAGGCGCCCTTGCACAGCCGCACCCGCACGCCTGGCGCCGCGAGTTCCCGCACGTCCGCTTCGGTGCGGCGCAGCGACGCCTGCACCACGCTGCCGACGAACGGGAGCCTGGACCGCAGCGCGGTCGCGATCCGCAGCCCGGCGTCGGTCGTCTTGTGGTCCTCCGCGTCCACCGTCACGGTCGTCCCCGCCTCGCGCGCCGCGATGGCGATCCGCTCGATGTGGTCGCTCGCCATGCGTTCGTCGAGCAGCAGGCCGACGGCGGTCGGCTTCACCGAGACCTCGACCGCGCCGCCCTCGGTGAGCCCCTCGGCGGCCAGCTTGCCGAGCAGCTGCACATACTGCGTGGCGGTATCGGCGGCCAGCCGCGAGTCCGTGGCGTCCTCGCCCAGATAGTCAAGCGTGACCAGCAGCCCGGCGGCGCGCAGCGACCTGGCTACCCGCACCGCATCGCTGATGCTGTCCCCCGCAACGTACCTGTCGACGACGGCGCGGGTGGCCGGCGTTGCCGTCACGACCCTGCGGATCTGCTCGCTGGCGGCGACCGCCAGCAGCGCCCGGCGCAGCACTACATCCTCCTCAAGTCGGTCACAGCAGCTTGCGGCCAGCGGCAGGCGGCGGCACCGTGGCCCGCCGCAGCGTCAGCCGCACGTTGGCGCCCGCGTCCGGCGGGACGATCACCTCTTGCGCCGCGGCGATCCCGTCTGCTAGCAGCGGCGCGTCCACAGGGACGGTCCGCTTGATGAGCCCGAGCCCGATCGGGCCGAGCTCGAAATGACGGGCGGCGGAGCCGGTGAATCCGACCTGCGTGCCGTCGGCGAGCGTCACCGGCGACCCGTGCGCGGGCAGCTGGTCCACGCTGCCGTCCAGGTGCAGGAAGACGAGCCGGCGCGGCGGGTGACCGAGGTTGTGGATCCGCGCCACGGTCTCCTGGCCGCGGTAGCAGCCCTTGTTCAGGTGCACGGCGGTCTCGATCAGCCCGACCTCGTGCGGCAGCGTCTTGTGGTCGGTGTCCAGCCCGGGCCGCGGCACGCGTCCCGCGATCCGCGCCGCCTCGAACGCCCACATCCCGGCGACCGTGGTCCCGAGCTTTCCGGCCGCCTCCGGCTTGACGAGCACGTCTATCCCGAACGGGCCCGTCATGACTGCCGCCGCCACACCGTCCGCGAGCAGCGGGGCGGCCGGTGAGTCGGCCGGGTCCGTTCTGGCCGCGTATCCTCCTTCGGCAGGGACGGGACCCGCCAGCGTCTGCACCACCAGTTCCCCGGACAAGTCCTCGACCTCGACCCGCATCATGAACCGCATCGAGTCGAGGTAGCCGACCAGGGCCTGCGCGGTGCCCGGCTCGACGTGCACCCAGGTGGCGGTGCCGTCGTCGGTCAGCGTGAGGTAGTGCTCCAGGTGGCCCTGCGGGCTCAGGATGAGCGCTTCCGCGGTGCTGCCGGGCGCCAGCCGCTCCAGGTGCTGGCTGGTCAGGCTGTGCAGCCAGGTCAGCCGGTCCTGGCCGGTTATCCGGACGACGCCACGGTTGGAGCGGTCGACGAGGACCTGGCCTTCGGCCATCGCGCGCTGCTCGCGCATCGGGTCGCCGTAGTGAGCGGCGACGCCCTCGTCCGGCCAGGACGCCTCGACGGCGCCTTCGATGTCAAGCATTGACTCGCTTTCTCCTGCAGTCTTCGCACCGGCCGAACACGGTCAGGTGCGTCACGTTCGTCTCGAACCCGTGGCTGGCGTCAAGCGCGCTGACCAGCGGCCGGATGGTGTCCGGGCTGGCCTCGTCGACCTTGCCGCAATCCTGGCATACCAGGTGCACGTGGTTCGCGTCGCTGGCCAGGTGATACGTCGGCGCGCCGTGGTTCAGGTGCGTGTGGGTGACGAGGCCGAGGCTGTCCAGCAGCTCGAGCGTGCGGTAGATCGTGGAGATGTTGACCCCGCTCGCGGTCTGCTGCACGCTGGCCGCGATCTCTTCAGGGGTCGCGTGGCCGAGCTCCGCGACGGCCTCGAGGACGAGCTGACGCTGCGGCGTCACCCGGTATCCCCGGGACCGTAGCGCCTCGTCCCACGTGCGGCTGCGCGGCGGCCCTTGGTCCATATCTCGAGTCTAGTTCCGCGCCGGAAATTATCTTGCGCTCTCGGCCATGGCTGGCATAGCGTGCAGTTACGCGGAAAGGAGGTGGTCCGAAGTATGCATAGTCATCGGACTTGCGAGGTGGCTGTCAGCTAGCCGCCGCCCCCGTCGAGTGGGTCCGCGTAGCGGATCCCGGCCCTGTTGGGCGGCGGCGGGCTAATCTAAGGCATACACCGGACCCCCGGGCTGACCGGCCTTGTCCAGCCGGTCCCGCGAAAGCGGAGTCGCCCGGGGGTTTTGCCTTGTCTTTCCCGGGGGACCAGTCCCCCGGACCCCCTGCCTACCCCCGCCTATTCCGTCCAGACCCACTTCAGCTGCGCCGACAGGTGGGGCTGGAGTTCCTGTCCGACGGCGGCCATGTCGTACGCGTACGCGAGGTCGTCGCCGATCTTCCCGTACAGCCGCTTGCCCGCGGTGACCTGCTTCGCCGTCGCGGTGCGGGCCACTACGTCAGTGGCCAGGTCGATTCTGGTCCCGCTGACCTCGCCGAGGTAAATCTCCACGATGCCGGTGGGGTGCGCGAGCAGCACCTCGATCTTGTTGTCTGGCTGCGGACGCCAGAAGCCGGATTCGCTCGCCAGCGGCTCGACCTTGTTGCCGTCGTCGTCAAGCCGCCAGGAGCGGCTGTTGTAGATCAGGTAAGGCTTCCCGATGTGGCTGAAGACGATCTCCTGGCCGAACCTGAAGCTCTCGATCGTCGGGTAGCCGCCCACGCCGGCGCCCTCCCACCTGCCCAGCAGGAAGCTCAGGGGCGCGATCGCCGGGTGTTCCTCCGGCGAGCCGTTATCCGTCATGCGGTCCTCCCCTGATCACCTTGACCGCCGCGTAGCCTGCCGCGACGGCGACCACAGCGTAGGCGAGAATCATGATGACCGCGCTCAGCATGCCGTTCACGCAGGCGAGCCTAGTGCGCGGCGTCCGGTTTGTGCCGCGCGGCACGCCGACCGGCTAGAGTTCAGGGGTGGCGCGGACTCTCGTTATCAAGGCCACGGCCGGCAAGGACGACCCGGAACGCTGCAACCAGGCCTTCACCGTGGCGGCGGCCGCGGTGGCCAGCGGTGTGCAGGTGTCGCTCTGGCTGACGGGCGAGGCCGCCTGGTTCTCGGTGCCCGGCCGCGCGGCGGACTTCTCGCTGCCGCACGCGGCGCCGCTGACTGACCTGCTGGCCTCGGTGCTCGCCCTCGGCACGGTGACCGTGTGCAGCCAGTGCGCGGCCCGGCGGGACATCACGACCTCGGACATGATCGACGGGGTGCGGATCGCGGGCGCGGCGACCTTCGTCGCCGAGATCATGGGCGACGGCGCGCAGGCTCTCGTTTATTAGCGGGGCCGGGGTTACTGAGCAGGGCTGACCGCGGCAAGGCGCTCGTCGCGGAGCCGCTGGGCCAGTTCCTCGG
>NZ_JBARCR010000860.1:0-1928 GCF_049794275.1 Trebonia sp. | reverse complement strand
CCCGCGCGCGGGAATTCCATGATCACGAAAGAAAAGTATGCGTATAGGAGATTTTTCCTTCGTGATCATGGAACCCGTGGGTGCGGGCGGGGCCGGGATATCTTGGCCGGGTGGGTGTTGAGGTGGTTGGGGCTGTTGGGCGGTGGGAGGACTTCGCCTCGTTTATGGTGCCGCGCAAGCCGGGGGCCGGCGGGTGCGTGTGCGTGGTCTACAGGAATTCCAGCCTGGATATGGGCGGGCGGATTGACCTCATGCGGGGTCTGTGCGAACGGGAGCCTGGGCCCGGGGTGCTCGCGTACGTTGATGGCGAGGTTGCCGGGTGGTGCTCGATCGCGCCGAAGGCCAGCTATCGCGCCCTGGTGAATTCGCGGACGATTCCGCATGTTGATGACGCGGAGGCTTGGTCGGCGGTTTGTTTCGTGGTGCGGCCGGGGTTCCGGCGCAGGGGGCTGATGCACGACCTGCTCAACGGGGCGGTCGAGCATGCGCGTGCCATGGGGGCGACCGTGGTCGAGGGCTACCCGGTGGATCCTGACGGCAGCCGCATTGACCAGACCAGCGGCTACGTCGGAACCGTCGCTCTCTTCGAGGCGCATGGATTCGAGCGCGTCCAGCGGACGACTGGCCGGCGCGGCGGCAAGCAGCGCTGGCTCGTCCGCCGTGAGCTCGCCTGAGCGGTTAGCGCTCGGCTCGGAGGAGGGCTTCTGCTATGGCCAGATCGCTTGGGTAGGTGATCTTGATGTTGGATTCGCTGCCCTGGACTATGTGGACCGGGGTGCCGGGCAGGTAGCGGAGGACTACGCCGCAGTCGTCGGTGGGGGTGAAGTCCGGATCGGCAGCGGCCAGCTTGTGGGCCTTGGCGATCACCGAGAGGCGGAAGCACTGCGGGGTCTGGGCGCGGAACAGCGTCTCGCGGGGCGGGACGTGGGACACCACGCCGTCTGTCGTGACGATGATCGTGTCCGAACACGGGACCGCGGTGCCGGCGGCGTCGTGGGTCTGCAGCGCGGTCACGCAGCCGGCGATGATCTGCTGGCTGACCAGCGGGCGGGCGGCGTCATGGAAGAGGACGCCCGTGGTCTCTGGGGGGTTCCTGAGGAGCAGGTAGGCCAGGGCGTTGCGGACCGAGTCCGGGCGGGTGACGCCGCCCTCGATGATGGCGCTGACCTGGTCTCCGACCAGCTTCTTCGCCTCGGCAGCGTAGGCGGCGGGCATGACGAGGAGCACCTCGTCGATGCCGGGGGCCGAGGCGAAGGCTGTCACGCAGTGCTCGACGAGCGTCTTGCCACCCAGGGTGAGGAGCTGCTTGGGCATCGCCGCGCCGAACCTGTTGCCCGCGCCGCCGCCGAGCACCACCGCCACCGCCCGTGTCACCGTCACACCAGGACTTTAGCCGCCCGCTGTTGGCGTGGTTACCGCGGCGGATGACAGGCGCCTCGGTACGCTGGGAAAACGGCGCACCCGCAGGAAGGATGCCGATGACCGCGGAAGAGCTGGCCCCCAGCCGCCGCGCCGCGCTGGCCGCCGACCGCGTGCCCAGGGACGTTGCGCGCTGGGCCAGTTCGCGCAGGCTGACGCCGGTCACGATGGCCGCGTTCTCGGTTGCCTTCGTGGTGATCGCGGGGGTGTGGCTGGTCAGGGGCTCGACGCGGGACGAGGCGATCGCGCTCGCGCCCCTCCTCATCAGCTACGTGGTCGGCAGGGCCGGGGACCTGATGAGCATCCAGTGGATGTCGCCGGCCACCGAATGGGCGCGGGCCGGCTGCGCCGCGCTCAGCGAGTTCGTGCTGTACGCGGGCATAGCGGGCGGCGCCAGCCTGACCGCAGCGGCGCGTGCCAGCGACGGGCTGACCGGGCCGGCCGGCTCGCGGCTCAGCGGTACGTCAGTGGCCAGGATCGGCGCGCCGGGCTGGGAGGGTGTGTGGCGG
>NZ_JBARCR010000859.1:0-1935 GCF_049794275.1 Trebonia sp. | reverse complement strand
GCTGGGGCGCCCTGGCGAGGACGGCCGGGACGCGGCCAGCGGCGCGGCGCTCGAGCACGTACCGGGCCAGGGCGCAGGCACACGCGACGGCGGCGCCGCCGCCGTACCCCCACAGCCGGGTGTGGGTGATGACTATGCCGGCGAGGTGGAGGTTCGCGTTGTTCGCGAGGTAGCCACCTGCCGCGATCGCCAGCCACTCCGGGCGGCCGTCGAGCGCGACCAGCATCACAAGCAGGATCGCGTACCACTGGAAGTCCGGCGTGCACACGGCGAGGGCAGCGGAGGTCATCAGCACGCCGCCGCGCCACGGCTGGTCCGGGTCGCAGAACCGGTAGATCGCCACCGCGATCGCGGCCAGGATAACCACAGCCACGACGGTGGCCGTCTTGCCGTGCACGAACAGCCCGATGACGCTGAAGCCTTTTCCCGTCGAGTACCCCTCCTGGTGCAGGTAACCAGGAAAGAAACCGATGATCTTGCGGCCGACCGCCAGCACGTGCGGCGTGTAGACCAGCGAGATCGCCGCGGCGACGGACGCCGAGATCAGCCACCAGCCGCGGCGCAGCACGGCCGGAGCCACCAGCACGGGCGTCACCTTGGTGGCGATCGCCAGCCCGAGCAGGACCCCGCCGAGCACGGTTCTGCCCTCGGTTTTGGCCCTCGCCAGCAACAGCAACGCGACCAGCGTCAACGCGACCGCGACGACGTCGACGTGCGCGTTCTGCCCGCACTCGAGGATGACAGTGGGACACCAGGCCCAGAGCGCGGCGAGCCTCGGATCCTTCCCGAGCCTGCGCAGCCCGAGCAGGAGAATGACCGTGACGAGCATGGCGAAGGCGGCCGCCGCGGCCTGGACGGGGATGGCAGAGTCGTCCGCGGGCGCGGCGAGCTGCACGGCGAGGAAGTAGGCCTCGGCCACCGGCGGGTACACAGTGGGCACCTTGATCCGGTTCAGCTTCGAGCAGCCCGCCACCAGGCTGTCCGCCGGGTCGATCGTGCTGACGTGATTCACCTGCAGGCAGACCCCGTAGTGTCCGGGCCCGGTGCCCGACCACAGGAAGTCGTTGCGCAGCCGGGCGACCCCTTCGTCCGCCGGCGCGTACAGGTAGGGGTCGATGCCCGCCGCCTGCACCCTGCCGTCCCAGATGTACCGGTAGGAATCGCTGCTGTTCCGCGGCGGCCCGGTCATCGCGACCACCTGGAGCGCGATGCCGCCGACGAGGATCAGCCCGACCGCGAGCTTCAGCGTGACCTTTCGCAGTAGCCACGCCGCACAGCCGAACGCGATCCACGCGCCTCCGACCGGCGCCAGCGGCTGGAGCCGCGCCGGGTCGAGCCCAGGCTGCGCGACCAGCAGGATCATGCCCCCGAGGACGAGCAGGAACGAGATGATCGCGGCGACCCGGAGTTTTGCGCTCATGCGCCGAGGGTGCCACCACGCTGCGCGTTTGGGCTGATGCCCGTGGAGACCGTAACCAATCTTTAAGGCTTTACTACTGGCCGATGCGCCCGTCGATCCGCTCGCGCAGCAGGTCGGCGTGGCCCATGTGGCGGGCGTACTCCCCGATCATCCCGACCAGCACCTCGCGCAGCGACATCGGCCCGCCGCCGCTGCCGTGCTGGTTCAATGGATCGTCGGCGGTGATGTCGAGGCTGGGCGCCTGGGCCACGAACCGCGTGGCGAAGTCCACCTCCGCCCGCCATGCCTCCCAGGCCTCCGCGACCACCCGGGGGTCGGGAACCGCGCCGTCGAAATCAGCGTCACCGGAGCCGAACAGCCGGGGCACGTCCTGGCCCGCCATCATCACCCGGAACGTCAAACGCTCCCCGTCGGCCAGGTGCCGCACCAGCCCCAGCAGCGACATCGTCGACGGCTCGACCGAACGCCGCGCCATGGCCTCCGCGTCAAGACCTGCGCACTTCATCTCCAAAGTG
>NZ_JBARCR010000858.1:0-16033 GCF_049794275.1 Trebonia sp. | reverse complement strand
GGTCCCCAGCTCGCGGTCTTCGCGTCGTCGCTCGGCATCCCGACGGTGCTGATCGTGTGCGCGCAGGCGCCAGGAGAAGCGAACACCACGCTGCGCGCGGCGGCCGCCGCCTGGTCGCCAGCGTCGGCAGCCCAGGCGAACACCCTGCGGGTCATCGCCGCCTCCGACGCCGATCTCCAGGGCGGGCTGCCCGGTGCGGCGCTGACCGTGATCGTGACCACCGTCGACGACGCGGCGCCCCAGGTCTCAGAAGCGGTACGCGCGCATGCCACCGTGCTCGCGGTCTCGCCGCGCGTGGCGACGCCCGACCAGCTCGCCCGCATCGCCGCCTCGGCCGCCGACGCGGGCGGGAACGTCGTGGGGATCATGGTCGCGAATCCGGAGCCTGACGACGCGACGACCGGCTTCGCCCCGGCTATGGGCAGGCAACCGCGCGTGCTGCCGACGCGCATGAATGGCACGACGCGGGCACCACGAGGCAACGGCGCCGTAGCCACGATGAGGGAGGAGCGACGGTGAACGACCAGGACGACGCGGACTTCGAGGACTCGGGCAGCTTCGCCGCCGGGTCGGTCCGGTTCCTGAGCCCGCAGGTCGGGCTCCCGTCGGTGCTGCCCAGCTTCACGCCTAAATCGAGCGACTTCTCGGCCACGTCAGAAGAGCCCACGGAATCGGCGTTCTCCACCGAGTCCGAGCCGGAGCCAGAGCCGGACCCGGAGCCTGAGTCCGCCGTCGTGCCGGCGGATGTCTTCGGCGCCTTCGACAGCTTCGAGCCCAGTGCCTCCTTCGAACCCAGTGCCTCCTTCGAGCCGGAGGGTTTCTCTGTTGATCCGGGGGCTTCGGCAGAACCGGACGTGTACGCCGAGCCGGAGGAGTCCCCCGCGGCTGAGTCGCCCGCCGAGCCCGAATCACGCAGCTGGCCCGAGTATTCCGACGTCTTCACCAAGCCCGCGTTCTTCGGCAGGCCGGACCTATCCGCCGAGCCTGAGTCCTCCGCCGGGCCGGAGCCCGCCCCTGAGCCGCCGGCCCCCGAGGGAGAGGCCTCCTTCTTCACCAGGCCCGCGTACTTCCCCGCGTCCGAAGGCGACGGCGAGCAACCCAAGCCCGTCGAGGAGCCGCGTTACTCCGCTCGTGGGGAGTCGCGGTACCCCAGCCCGCAGGAGCCCTCGTTCTCCGCCCCAGCGGAGTCGCGGTATCCGGCGCCAGGGGAGCCGCGGCGCTCGTTCTCCGGGGAGAGCCGGTATTCCGGTCCTAAGGAGACCAAGTACACCCCTCTCGATGACCCGCGGTTTTCGGCGCCCGGGGACGGGGAACCGCGGCGCTCTTTCGCTGCGGAGCCGCGCTACTCCGGCCCGCAGGAGACGCCGCACTCTGCTCCAGCGGAGACGCCGTACGCTGCTCCAGCGGAGTCGCGGTATCCGGCGCCCGGGGAGCCGCGGCGCTCGTTCTCCGGGGAGAGCCGCTATTCCGGTCCTAAGGAGACCCCGCACTCTGCCCCCAACGGGGCGCGGTTCTCGCCCGTCGGGGAGTCGCGGTACTCCGGCCCCAAGGAGCGCAGGATCTCCCGCCCTGAGGGGTCGGCGATTCCGGCCGCGCCGTCACAGAACGGGACGGGGACAGCGGCGGAACCGGCCAATGCCGAGACCCAGGAGCCAGCGGTGACTATCGAGGTCCCGGGCAAGCGCCCTGCCCAGCACCCGGTGCGGACGACCGGCGAACTGTCGGTGCTGCGGTCGCCTGAGCGCCCCGTAGGGGCCGAATCGCGGCTGCCCGACCTGTGGGGCTACGACGGCTACCCGGTCGTCGATAACACGCCACCGGTCGATGACCAGGCGGGCATCGTCAGCCTCGGTTACATTGGCGCCGCGATCAGGCGCAAGAAAAAGGTCTGGGTGCTGACGACCGCACTCGGGGTCCTCGTCGCCGGCGCCCTGTACGCAACCCACAAGGCGACCTATACCAACACCACGACGGTCCAGCTGGCCCTGAACCCCAACCTGGACGCGGCCACCGCCCTACAGACCGATGCCATCCTGGCCGAGGACTCGACGATGGCCCAGCTCGCCATGCAGAAGCTGGGCCTGCACGAAACGGTCCCGGCCTTCCTGAAGACCTACACGGTCACCGTCAGCACCACCGCCGCCAATCTGCTGACGTTCACGACCACGGCGGCGACCCCGAACGCGGCGTACAACGAGACCAACACCGTGGCGGCGACCTTCCTCCAGTACCGCGCCCAGACTGAGCTGGAAAAGGAGTCCGCCAACACCGCCGCGCAAGACCAGCAGGTGACCCAGACTCAGCAGCAGGTCAGCCAGCTCAACAGCCAGATCAAGAAGCTGAAGAACGAGGGCGTGACGACAGGGGACAGCAGGCTCGTGAGGCTGCAAAACGACCTGACCACCGCGCAGACCCTGCTGGCGTCGCTGCAGGCGAACGTGGCGAGTGCCAACGCCACCCAGCGGTCGACCACGGCCCAGCTCATCGCCGGCAGCAGCGTCCTCGACACCGGCATCCCGGCCGAGGGGGTCAGCAAGAAGAAGTTCGCGATCGAGTACGGCGGCGGCGCCATCTTCGGCGGACTGGTGATCGGGCTGCTGATCGTCGCCATCGGCGCCATCCTCTCCGACCGGCTGCGCCGCCGTGACGACGTCGCGGCGGCCCTCGGCGCCCCGGTCCGGGTCAGCGTGGCATCAGGCGGCAAGCGCTCGCGCAAGGCGAACCGTGAGGCCGACCTGAAGCGGGTCGCCGCGCACCTGGGCGCCGCCGTGCCGACCGGTTCCGAGAGCGCGGGCAGCCTCGTGGTGGTCGCCGTGGACGGCAAGAAGTTCATCAGCGAGGCGATCAGGGAGCTGGCGGTCGCGACCGCCAAAGAGGGCAAGCGCGTGGTCGTGGCTGACCTGGCCGGCGGCGCGCTCGGCCAGTCCTTCGGCACGAAGGAACCCGGCATCCGCGGCGTAGACGTGGCAGGGACTCGCATGGTGCTCGTGACCCCCGACCGCGGCGACCTCGCTCCCGTCGGCCCGCTGCACGCGCCGCTGCTCGGCACCCCGATGAACGGCATTCAGAACGTCCAGGCGGCCGCCGACCTCTTCATCACGCTCGCGGCGGTGAACCCCGCCACAGGCGCGGCCCACCTCAAGACGTGGGCAGACGAAGCGGTGGCCGTGGTCACCGCGGGAGAGTCGTCGGTCACGAGGGTTCAGGCCGTAGGCGAGATGATCCGCTTCGCGGGCGCCGACCTGACCTCAGCCGTCCTGCTAGGCGCCGACGGAAAGGACGAAAGCCTCGGCTACGCCACCGTGTGACCGGCGCAAGTCCATGATCACGTAAGAAAAGTATGCGCATAGGAATCTTTTTCTTCGTGATCATGAAATTGCCGAGCGCCGGCGCGGCGGCTGCCCGCGGAGCCATTCTCCGCTGTCCCGTCGGCCTCAGAAGTCTTATGTGTGTCGCCTACCCGGATACCTAGGTTCACTTTGCGTACGATATGACCACTTGTGACCGGTCACTCAACCCTGATAGTGGTCACCTCGGCTGCAAGGTGAACACAAGAGGCTGGTGTTACCAGTGGTGGCGCCCGCGGTGGGTGACTGAGCGCGGGCAGGGTAATGACGGCACGCGACCGGTGATACCGGTGATTGAGTACGGGTGCGCAGGGCGATCAGGCCTGGCGGCGGGTGGCGGCTGGGAGCAGGAGGGAGGCCGCCACCGTGACGTCGAGCATGTACGTCGAGGGATTCGTGATGCCGTCCTCGGTGAAGGACGCCACGATGCAGTAGATGACGAGGAACAGGGCCAGCGCCCGCCGCATGCCGCGGGACTGGAGGCAGGCGAGGACCAGCACGTAGAGCAGGATCACCGCGCACATGACCACGCCGAACAGGCCCTGGTCCTGGTAGGAGAGTATCCAGTTGCTGTCGACGGGGAGGCCGTCGAACGAGCCGTTGGACAGGCCGAAGCCGAAGATCTCCTGGAATGTGGTGCGCGGGAACGCGAGCAGCGGCCCCCAGAAGTTCGTCCGGCCGGTCAGGTTGGTCAGCTGGGTGGTCCCTTCGCCCCTGGCCATCCACGACGTGATCGCGGAGGAGAAGGCGGCGAACGCCACCACCGTGGCGCCTCCGACCACCCCGAAGAGCCGTCGGACCCGGGGTGTGGCGATCAGGCTCAGCCCGCCGAACAAGAGCGCCACGAGCATCGCCACGAGAGCGGTCCTCGTGTGCGTGAGGAGAAGCACGCCGGTGGCGACGACCACGTACCAGAGCGCGACCTTGCCGCGCAGCTGGCCGCAGAACCACATGATGGCGGCGATCCCGATGGACACGGCCGCGTAGTGCGCGACCTGAGTCGAGGCGATGGGCCAGATGATGTCCTGGAGCCGGCCGCCGTTCAGCGCGCGGTTGGGATCGACCATGATCCCGAGCACCACGGTGATGACCACCCACAGCATGGCCTTCATATGGCAGCGCACCAAGAGCATGTCGGCCCGGTTCCAGTAGGGCGACAGCAGCCACAGCACGGCGACGAACTCGAGCATCCGGAACGTGCGGTAATAGGTGCCCTTCACGGGCCCCACGGTCAGCACGGTCACCACGGTCTCAAGGGCGAGCAGGGTCAGCAGCAGGAGAAAGACGTTCGGGCGGAACTTGCCGCGCGGGTTCTGCATCAGCGCCAGCAGCACCGCCAGCGACAGGGCGCCCTGCGTGATGACCTTTCCGGCCGACCCGGGGATCGGTATCACCGACACGCCGGTGGAGAAGGACAGCACGTTGAGGACGAGCAGGCCCCAGATCAGCCCTACATTGCGCTTCAGCCTGCGTTCGCTCGCCTCCGCGGCGGGCAGCCGCCTGAGCGCCCGGGTCGCGCGGGGGCGGACTCCGACGAAAGGCAGGGCGGTCATCGGGCGGCGACCTCCTGGTAGATCTGCGTCACCGCCGCTGCCTTGGTGGGGAAGGTGTTCTCCGATGCGAACTCGATGGCGGCCGCACTGCGTGCCGCCCAGTCGTCCGCGGTCAGCACGGTTCGCATGGCGGCCGCCAGGTCTGCTGGCAATTCTTCCGGCCGCTGCGGCAGCGGGACCTTCTCGGCGGCCAGGCCCACCTTGACATCGCCGATGCCGTGCAGGTCGAGCGTGACGGCGGGCAGGCCCTTGCCGAGCGCCTCGAGAAACTGGGCGCTCGAGGAGTCCCGCAGCGAGCAGAAGAGAAACAGCGAGGAGGTGTCGTAAAACTCGGCGAGCTTGGGCCACGGAATCCGGCCGAGCAGCTCAACGTCACGGTCGAGCCCGAGCCGTTTCACCGTGGCCGCGACTCGCGGCAGGAACGGCCCGTCCCCGGCCATGACCAGGCGCGCCTGCGTCGTCTTGCGCAGTTCGGCGAAGGCCTGCACGGCAAGCTCAGGCGCCTTGCGGGCCAGCATCCTGCCCACCCAGAGGATGACAGGCACCCCGGCCGGCCGCTGGCGCGCGGCGCCGATGTACTCCTGCGACAGCCCGTCGGCCAGGAAGTACCTGATGTCCCTGGCGCCGAGAGCCCGGCAGGCGGCCTCCGTCGCCGAGTTCGTCACCAGGACGACGGACGAGTTCCTCAGCGTCTCCTTGGTCCAGCCGTTCAGCTTGAGCAGCGAGCCGGTGGCGACGCTGCGCGCCTTCTCGACCGGCCATTCGCGGCCGAAGTAGCTCCGGTAGTTGGACGGGGCGGTCTGGCCGCCGCCGATCGGCCCGTACACCAGCGGCTGCGGCAGCCGCCAGAGCCTGCTGCCCAGGTGCAGCGATCCCCAGCCGGTGTGGTGCGTCACGTCCCAGGTCCGGCGCAGGCCGACGGCGAACTCGTACGCCTTGTTCTGCCAGCGGCGGTACTCGTCGTAGCCCTCGATGCCGCCGGGGAGCTTGAAGGGGATTTCGTAGGCCTCGATGAAGTGGAAGTCAATGTCGGGCCGGCCGCCCGCAAGCACCCGGTCCTTGAACTCCGGGTGCGTCAGGACCGTCACTTCGTGCCCGTGATCCGCCAGCGACGTGGACCACATCCAGCCATTGCCGATTTCGCCGCCGTAGCCAGGGGCGCACTGAAACGCGGAGACCAGAACCTTCACGGCGATACCATCCTTGTCGCTTGCAGTCCGTAGTGCGGCTGGCTGGCACTCATGCGGTTTCCTCGGCGGCGAGGCTGATCCAGTCAGGGATGGCCGCGGCGCGTTCGTCGCTTCTGGCGAGGTCGCTCGCCGCGATCTGGATGGCCGACACCACCACCATGTCGCGGACCGGGTAGACCGCGGGCTGGCCCGCCTTGATCCGGCCCAGGCCCTCGCGGTACATGGCGGTGTGCGCCTTGTCCCTGAACAGGGTGCGCCCGTAGCGTTCGATCCCGTCGGACCTGACGCGGTACTTCCAGAGGTCGTCGATGGTGATGGTGGTTTGTCCCCGGCGGATGTCCATTTGCTCCTGGACGCCGCGGATGTCATCGCCGCGGGTGGTGCCGAGAACGGTGAGCAGCGAGCCGTCTTCGAAGGTGACCGTGAGGACCCGCTCCTCGTCGCTGCCCGGTTCTGTGCCCGGCAGGCGTGGTGACAGGGTAGTTGAAACGGGCATCGGGCTGCCGTCGATCAGGAAGACCGCGAGGTCGATCCAGTGGCACAGGTTGCCGGTGATCCTGGTGCCCTGATTCGGCCAGAAGTACCAGTGGTCGGGCTGGAAGGTCAGCTCCTTGACCACGCACGAGATGGACGTCGGTCCGGATTCCCGCGCGAGCCTGGCGCGCGCCCGGCCCACCAGGGGGTGGTACCGCCTGTTGAATCCGATCTCGATCGCCCCCGGGTTGGCGCGCATCGTCGCGGCGAGCTGCTGCACGTCGTCCGGCGTCACCGTGGGCGGCTTCTCGAGGAAGACGCGGTGCCCTGCCTTGACCGCCGCGCAGGCCAGCTGCGTGTGCGAGTCGTGCGCGGTCGCGACCACGACAAGGCCGGGCGCGGGCAGCTCGGCGATGGCCCGCTCGGAATCCGTGGTGGCCAGCGCGAAGCCGTAGTCCCTGCCGACAATGGCGGCGATCTGCGGTTCCCTGTTCGCCACGGCGTACAGCTGGAAGTGGCCGCGGCGCAGCGCGGGGATGATCTCCGAGCGGGTGTAGTCGCCGCCGCCGAGCACGGCGACCGGCAGGCTAGCCACCACGGGCGGCAACGGCGTCAGCGGCAGCACCGTGTCCGCGGCCTGGCCGTTGACGGCGGGAGGCGCGAGGAGCGCGGGAGGCCGCAGCACGTCGGGTGCCGCGCCCTGCGCCGGAGTCCCGGTCGCGGTCACCGCATCCGTAAGCAGCTCGACGAGCTCGGCGGGCGGCCGGGTCGCGGAGTACAGGTAACCCTGGCGGCAAAGCCTTGTCAGCGTCTCGGTCTCGGCGATCAGCCGGGCGGCGGCGGCCCGCAGGTCGTCCTCGGAGAACGACGCGGGGACGTCGAGGACCAGCTCGCGGTGCACGACAAACTGGTGCGCGCAGGACGGGACGCGGCTCGCCAGGGCCACCACCCGTCGTCCGGAATCGAGGGCGTCGCCGAGCACCAGGGTCACCCGGAAGTCACCGGTGAACCGCGGTTCCTCGCGCTTGGTCCGCGCTTTGCGCAAGGTGATCCGCGGGCCGTCCGTGTACAGGAAGACCGCGACCTTGCGCCCGGGGCGGCGCTGCTGGCGACCGGAGGCGTTCTTCAGCGTGAAGAGCGGGACGGTGGCGGTGACGCCGACCAGGACGCCGTCGGCGGGTACCTCGTAGCCGGGGGTCTCGATCCACTCGCCACGCCACAGCAGCTTCATGTCGTCAACTCCAGATGTCGCGGGCGACGTTGAGCATGACGCGTGAGCCGAACCGCTCGAGCCTGATCGGCAGTTCCCGCATGTCGGCCAGGCTTTCGCGGACGGCGCGCTGCCGCTCCATGGGACACAGCACGACGAGGAAACCGCCGCCGCCCGCCCCGGTCAGCTTCACGCCAGAGGCGCCTGCCTCGAGCGCCCGGGTGACCGCGCCGTCCACCTGCGAGTTCGACACGCCGGAGGCCAGCTTCCGCTTGGCTTCCCAGCTCTCCCGCAGCGCCGGCCCGATAGCGTCCACGTCGCCGCTGCGCAGCCGCTTGACCGCGAACCCGGCCAGGTCGCGGAGCAGGTCGAGCTGCGGCAGGGTGGCCGGCACGTTCGCGTTCTGCTCGGCGAGGATGTTGTCCGCCCGGCGGGTGATGCCCGTGTAGAACAGCATCATCTGCTGCTGCAGGGCGACCCGCTCGCTGGCGCTGAGCCCGAGTTCCTCGTGGCTCACGTCCTCGCCCGGGCCGAAGCGCAGGTCACGGATGCCGCCGAGCGCCGCGATGTACTGGTCTTGCTTGCCGATGGGCTTCCCGCAGCGCTCGATCTCGATCCTGCAGGCGCCTTCGGCGAGCTCCTCGGCCGACATCTGCCGTCCGGTGTAGGCGTACAGGGCGTGCAGCAGCCCGACGGTCACCGCCGACGAGGACCCGAGACCGGATCCGGAGGACGGGATGTCAGCCAGCGTGGTGATCTCCACGCCGCCGGTGACGCCGGTCATCAGCATGGCCTCGCGGACAAGCTCGTGCTCGATGTCCGCTACCCGGGAGACGATCTCCTTCTTCGAGTAGTTGACGTAGATCTCGTCGTCGAAGCGCTGCTTCACGATCACGTAGATGTACTTGTCGATCGCGCAGTTGAGGACACGGCCGCCGTGCTCCAGGTAGTAGCTCGGCAGGTCCGTCCCGCCGCCGAGCAGCCCGATGCGCAGGGGGGTCTGGGTGATGATCATCGCGCCGGCCACTCCTCACAAGCCCGTTGGTAGGCGTCCGGGGTGCCGATGTCGAGGAAGTAGCCGTCGACGAGCACGACCTTGGCGCGCGCCACCAGAGCGGGGAGGAGATGGTAGCCGATGTCCCGCGGCGGTTCGCCGGCGATCTCGTCAAGCAGGCTCGGCTTGAAGGCGTAGAGCCCCGCGTTCACCAGGTCAGAGACCGGGTGCTCAGGCTTCTCGGTGAAGCTGGTGATCGTGCCGGTCTCGTCGGCTTCCACCACCCCGCCGGTGGACGGCGTCGCGGAGTGGAAGACGCCAAGCGTGGCGACCGGCTGGTGCTCTCGCTGCGTCTTGATCAGCGACCTGAGGTCGAAGTCGGTGAGGTTGTCGGCGTTGCAGGCCAGGAAGAAGTCCTCGCCGGCCACCCAGTCGCGGTTGGCGGCCAGAGTGCCGGCGCTGCCGAGCAGCTGGGGTTCATAGGACGTCAGTACGGCGGGCGGCCCGGTGCGCGCGGCGAGATAGCCGCGGACCACGTCTGGCAGGTGGTGCAGGTTCACCAGCACCTCGTCGACGCCGGCCTTGGCGAACGCGTCGAGCCAGATCTCGAGCAGCGGCCGGCCGCCGACCGTGAGCATGCACTTGGGGGTGGTATCGGTGATCGGGCGCAGCCGGCTGCCGACGCCGGCGGCGAGGAGGAAAGCCTTCACCCGGTGGCCTTCCTGACGACCCCGAGGCTGCGCATCTGGGCGTTCGCGGCGGCCAGCACCCCGTCAAGCCCGTCCATGCCCTTGAGCCACTCGGCGTACGCCGCCACCGATTCCGCGCATCCCCGCCGCGGCGCCCAGCCCAGCTCCCTGAGCGCGCTGGTGTCGGAGTAGATGTGCCTGGTGTCGCCGAAGCGGTACTCGCCGGTGACCGTTCCCGGCTCGGCGGAACCGTACTGCCGCATGACGATGTCGGAGAACTCACGAGTGGTGACGGGCTTGCCGCCGCCGACGTTGAAGACCCGCCCGGCGGCGCGCTCGTCGCTGAGGACGAGCACGTTGGCGTCGACCACGTCGTCGATGTTGACGTAGTCGCGGATGGCCCCGCCGTCCTCGTACAGGACGGGCGCGATCCCCTGCAGGTAGCTCAGGCAGAAGATGCGGCAGGCGCCCGAGTACGCGTTGTACACCGACTGCCGGGGCCCTTGCACGATGCTGTACCGCAGGGCGACCGTGGGGATGTCGTACCTGCGGCCGAGGTTGACGGCGACCATCTCCTCGCCGAGCTTGGACATGCCGTAGGCGTTCTGCGGGTTGGAGATCCGCTCTGGCGTCAGCTGCAGCTCGAGCGGGCCGCCGCACCGCGGGCACGGGATCTCCCACTGCCCGGCCAGCAGCGTCTTCTCCGGGCGCATCCCGGGGAGCTGCTCGCCATCGCGCGGGCACAGGTACAGCCCTTCGCCCATCGCCGACTGCGACGAGGCCACGACCACCCGCGCCATGTCCAGCCGCTCCGCGACGATGATCTCGTAGATCAGGGCCGTGGAGACCACGTTGACCTCGGTGAAGCGCGCGAAGTCCGGCAGGTAGTCCTGGTAAGCGGCGAAGTGGTACACGGCGTCGACCCGCCGGAGCAGGTTCGCCAGCAGGTCGCGGTTGCGCACGTCGCCCTTGTAGAACTCGACGCCAGGGCTCAGGTACGTCGGGACGCCGTCGCGGTGTACCGGCGGGGTGAGCGCGTCCAGGACCACGACCTCATGGCCGAGGGCAAGCAGCCGGTCGCACGTGTGCGAGCCGATGAATCCCGCGCCGCCGGTGACGAGGATCTTCATTTCTTGCGGTTCCTCCTGCGCTCAGCGACCTCGCGGTAGACGTCCAGGGTCTTGGCGGCGCACGCGCCCCACGTGAACTCGCCGGCCCGGCGCAGGCCGTCCTCGATCAGCCGTTCCCTGGCCGGGCCCGCGGCCTCGATCATGGCCTTGGCGATCGACGCCGGGTCGGTCGGATCGGACAGCATGGCCGCGCCGCCCGCGGTCTCCGGCATGGCGGTGACGTCGGACGTGACGACGGGGCAGCCGCACGCCATCGCCTCGAGGATGGGCAGTCCGAAGGTCTCGTTGAACGACGGGTACACGAAGACGTCGGCGGCGCGGTAGAACGGCACGGTGTCCGCGAGCGGGATGCCGCCGACGAACAGCACGTCCTCGGCGATGCCGAGTTCCGCGGCGAGCGCGGGCAGCGAGTCGGTGTACTTCTCGTCACGTCCGGCCCCGATGATCACCAGTTGCTTGTCGCCAAGCGCCGCCCTGGCGCTCGCCCAGGCGCGCAGCAGCCCGTCACAGTTCTTGTACGGCCACAGCGACGAGACGAAGAGCACGAAGGGCTTGGTCACGCCGTAGGCCTTGACCTGAATCCGCGCCTCTTCCGCGTCGCCCGGCTTGAACAGGTCGTGGTCGACCGCCTCGGGGATCATCTTGAGCTTGCCAGGCTCGACGTCCAGGTGCTTGTTGATCTCGTCGCGCAGGCTGCGGGAGTTGATGATGATCGCCTCGGCCACCTGCACGGTCCGCGGGTAGCTGAACAGCCGGTAGGCGCGGGTCAGCGGCGCGACCGACTCGGGCTGGGTGAACGCGTGCATGGTCTTGATGTGCACCACGTTGGACCACGACGGGCTCAGCACGGGCGCCATCAGCGTGCTGAAGATGTCGGTCCCGCCCAGCGGCAGCCGCAGTGGCGAGTACAGGTGCTCGCTGAGCGTCCGCAGCTTCCTGTGCTCGTTGGACCACGGGTAGGTGATGTAGGAGACATTGTCCCCGTAGTCCTGGTGCATCTTCTTGGATTGCGGGCTCACGACGAGGCGCAGATCCTCGCCCGTCTCCAGCCTGCTGGCCATCTCGGGGATGACCCGCGTCCAGAACCAGTGGGCGCCCGACGGGTTGGCCGGGTCTTCAGTCAGGAGGTTGATCGCTACCCGCATAGTCAGAACACCGTCTCCGAAATCGTGTCCGCGGCCATCCGTGTATGGCGGACGTACTGGGCAAGGGCGTGCATGACGGCCTGGTGCAGGTCCTCGACCACGCCGTAGTTCGTGCAGTCGACGTGAATGGCCACGTCGGCCACGGTCCTGGCCGCGCCGCCTTCGAAACCGGTGATCGCGATCGTGCGGAGACCGTTGTCGCGGGCCCAGGTCAGCGCGTCCACGATGTTCCGCGAGCGGCCGGAAGACGACACGGCGATGAGCACGTCACCCGGCCTGGCCTGGGACTGCAGCTGGTACACGAAGATTTCGTGGTAGCCGATGTCGTTGGCGATCGCGGTGAGCACCTCCACGTTCGTGGACAGGCTCAGCACCTGCGGCGCGAGGTCAGTGCCGGTGCGGATCCCCTTCAGGTGGTCGCATTGCATGTGGTTCGCGATGGCGGCGGAACCGCCGTTGCCGCAGGAGAACATCCGGGCGCCGCGCGCGTAGGCATCGACGAGCAGGCTTCCGGCCCGCTCCATCGCCGCGGGGTCGATCGTCTCGCTGGCGCGCGCCATCTCCTTGGCGTACTCGGCGAAGTACGCTCCGGCGCCGGCGTACCGCGCGTCGGGAAACTTCACCGCGGCGGCCGCGGCCGCCAGGGAGCCGGACTCCTGCGGGTCGTAGCCGCTGCTCATGCCGCACCCTGTTCCATAGCGCGGGCGGAGAGCTGCCGCAGGATGAACGGCGCCGCGGCGGCGAGGCTCGGGAACGGCCAGACACTGGGGCCTGGGCTGGCGTCGGAACCCAGGTAGGCAGCGGACGCCCCGATGGATTTCGCGAGGCCGACGTCTTCCGGCCGGTCGCCCACGACCCAGGAGCGGCTCAGGTCGAGGCCGAGGGCGGCCGCCGCGGCCCTGGCCATTCCCGGGCCGGGCTTGCGGTCCTCGCTGGTGCGGCTGAACGCCTGCACCACCCCGTCCGGGTGATACGGGCAGTAGGCGAACAGGTCGATGCGCGCGCCGCGGCTGGCCAGGTGCGCGGCGATGTGCGCGTGCACCTGGTCGACGTCGTCGAGCCCGTACAGCCCGCGCGCCACCCCGGACTGATTGGTCACAACGGCGACGGGGACGCCGGCCGCGTTGAAGCTAGCGATCGCCTCGGGCGCTCCGTCGATGAACTCGACTCGATCGACTGACCCGACGTACCCGTGATCCACGATGATCGTGCCGTCCCGATCCAGCAGGATCCCCGGACGCATCCACCCACCTCATTCGACTCGCGCGCGACTGCTGGCGGCGCTTGTATATGAGCGCGCCGCCATGGGCCGTGATACACGCGGCGGAACCGGCTATGACCCCCGCGTCCTGAGCACGGTCCTGGCCGTGACTCCCAGCTCGGTGATCGCGGGGGACAGGTCGTGCCAGTCGACGTTGTCGTAGTGGCGGGTGCGCGCGAATTCGGTGGCGAAGAGCCATCCGCCGCGCGCCTTGGACACGGTGTCCGGGCGTCCCGACAGGTGGTAGTTCTGCATGAGCCAGCGCAGGTCGCCGTGCAGCCAGCGGGTCCTGACACCGGTCCGGTGGCCTTTCACCTGCTCCACCGGCTCTCCGGTCGCCCACTTCCAGATCATCAGCGGGAAGTCGATGCCCGACGCAGCGGCGTTCTCGATCGTCCCGGCCAGCCTGGGGTTGATCTCCATCAGCAGCGGGCGGCCTGCCCGGTCCCTGCGGAACTCGACCTCGCAGACCCCCTCCAGCCCGATCGCCCTGGCGAGCGCCACGGCGGGCTCCAGGATGTCCGCGGGGGCCTCGATGCTTTCCCGCAAGACCGAGGCGCCGCCGAGCGGCGGGCTGGTGCGGTGCGCCACGTGTCCGCAGCTCGCCAGCGCCTGGCCGCCGGCGAGGAAGAGCGAGACACCCTCGCGGCGGCCCGGGGCCCACTCCTGGGCGAGCACGGGAGATCCGGCGTCGATGAACTTCCTGGTGGCATCGACGGCCTCGGCCTCGCTGACAACCTCCACGGGCATCAGACGGCTGTGGGCCTTGCCGGTCCACGGGATCGTGGGCTTAACCACGAAGGGGAACTCGAGCTCCGCGTACGCGGCGGCCAGCTCCGTGACGCTGTTGACGAGGACGGACTTGGGCCCGGCGATGCCCAGCTCGCGGGCCGCCGCCAGCGTGCGGTCCTTGTCGGTGGCGATGGCGAGCGCGTCGTCCGACGCTACCGCCAGGACGCAGCCCAGCTCGGCCAGCCGTGCGCGGTGCGGCGCGAGCGCCACGATCACCCCGTCCCCCGTCGGCAGCACGACGCGCACCTGGTGGGCACGGACGAAGTCCGCGAGCGCGTCCGCGAACGCAGCGGCATCGGCGCCGTAGCTCGGCAGCACCACGGCCTTCGCGCAGTACCTGGAGCGGAACGCGGGGACAGGCAGCGACGACGGATACTCGGCGAAGGTCTCGCCCAGCGCCACCCGCAGTCCGGCCCGGCCGAGGCTGCGCGCGCTGGCCAGGCTCTGCTTGTGCGCGGCATCGAGCACCAGGGCGTCATAGCGCTCCGGTATCCCCGCCATCCTGCCTCCCCCTGCCAGGCCGCCAGAGGCGTTTCCCGCCCGCGCGAGAATCGCAGAATGGGAGAGGGAAAGATCCCGCCCTGATACAAAAACTGAGAGCCAGATAAGTCCTGGCTGAGAGCGTTCCCAGCGTTTTCCCAGCAATGTGTGCACGATGGGCGTATCACCGAAGATGGATAGGGGATCAATTGCTCGTGACCCACAGAGACGTGACACGCCGAGGCGGGGCTGAACCCGTCCTCGGCGAAGGCCAGTCCTCTGGAGCGTCCGCACCGTCCGTGATAGTCGCGACGATCTTCCGCGAAGGTGGCGAGACAGGGGTCCACACGCATTTCGGGCAATTGCGCGGCTACCTGGAACGGCACGGCACCGGGGTGAGCGTGGTCACGCCGTTCTCCTGGAACAGGACGCTGAGCTATCCGGTATTCGCGCCGCGACTGGTGCTCAGGCGCGTGAGTCCGCCGGCCGCCGTCGTGTGGTACCGGCACTGGCACGAGGTCTTCCTGTACCGCGCGCTGCGCCAGCGGCTCGCCGACGGCCGTGAGCAGGTCATCTACGCGCAGGGGCCGCTCGAAGCCAGGGCGGCGCTGCGGGCGCGGCGCGGCCCGCGGCAGCGCGTGATCATGGCGGTGCACTTCCGCGCCTCACAGGCCGACGAGCACGCGGAGCCCGGCAGGGAAATCAAGCGGGACGGGGCGCTGTACCGGGCGATGCGCCAGGCAGAGCGAGAGGTGATCCTGCACGTCGACGGCCTGGTGTACGTGTCAGGGTGGGCGCGGGACGCGCTGCTGGGCTGGCTGCCCGAGGCGGCGGACGTGCCGTCCGAGGTGATCGGCAACGGCGTGACGCCGGTCGCGACCACGGTTTCCGTGCAGGGGGAGCGGGAACAGCTCGCCGACCTCGTCACCGTCGGCAGGCTGGACGAGGCGAAGAACCACAGGTTCCTCCTCGACGTCCTGGTCGAAGCCAGGCGCAAGGGGCGGCGCGTCACGCTGGACATCTACGGCGACGGCCCGCTCCGCAGGGACCTCGCGCGCCGGATCAGCTCGCTGGACCTGGACGGACAGGTCCGGCTGCTCGGCTTCCGCGCCGACGTGCGGCAGCAGCTTCCTGCCTACCGGGCCTACACGCACGCCTCGTACGCGGAGACCTCCTCGCTCGCGATCATCGAGGCGATGGCCGCCGGGCTGCCCGTCGTCGCGGCGGGCATCGGCCCCATACCGGAACTCTGCAAGGACGGCGCGGAAGCCCGCTTCTGGCCGCTGGATGACCCGGCCCGCGCCGCAGCCGTCCTTCTCGAGCTGCTCGACTCGCCGTCCGCGCTGGCGGCCGCGGCGAGTTCCGCGCGGGCACGGTTCGCCCGCGACTTCGACATCGACGTGGTAGGCGAGCGGCTGAGGTCGTTCCTGCTGGCAGGCACCGCGGCATAACCGGTGCGGCGGCGCGGTCAGCGTCCGCCTCACCTGCCGCGCGAGCGGGCTGTAGGAGAGCCCGCGCCGCATCCCGAGCGCCGCCGTGTAGCTCCTGAAGAACAGCTTCTTCGCCGCCATCCGGCCGGCGCCGTCCCTGTCGTAGAAGGTGATTCTCGGCAGCGTCATGTCCCCGAGCAGGCTGACCGGGGTCTCGACGGAACACGCGTAGCCGTACCCGGCGTCGCGAACCGCCTGCCTGGCCGTCGCGTCCATCCGGCCGTACGGGTAGGCGAAGCCGGTGACCGGCAGGTCGAACAGCTCGCGCAGCCGCGCCC
>NZ_JBARCR010000857.1:0-6815 GCF_049794275.1 Trebonia sp. | reverse complement strand
GTGCAGCACGGCGACCGCGGCGCCTGGATCGGCGTCGAACGCGCGGAAGGCCGCGGCGAGCTCGGCCGCCGTCGGGCCGTCGACGGCGTTGCGCGTGGCAGGCCGGTGCAGGAACACGGTGGTGACCGGCCCCGACTGCTCTGTTCGGACCGCCTGATCAGTCATGTCCGCTCCTCTGGCTCGCCTGCCAGGACGCTACCGTCTCGCCGTCTCGGTAGCCGAATCCCGCCGCGAACCACATGCGCGGGGCAGCCGGGAGCGGTAAGCTCAGGTGATATGTCACGTAATGACAAGAACGTCCCCGCGCCCGCCGGCGGATGGCTCGAGGGGGACCAGCAGCGGGCGTGGCTGGCCTACATCCGGGTCCAGCTGCGGCTGGCCTACGAGATGAATCGCCAGCTCCTCGCCGATAGCGGCATGTCGCTGCCCGATTACGACGTGCTGACCGCGTTGAGCGTTGCCGAGGGGGGGCGGATGCAGATCACGGTGCTCGCCGCCCAGATCGGCTGGGAGCGCAGCCGGGTGTCCCATCACGTACGGCGGATGAGCGCCCGGGGTCTGGTGACGTGCGATCTGTCCGCCACCGACAGGAGGGTCACCGAGGTGACCCTGACCGCTCACGGGCGGCAGGCTCAGGAGGAAGCGGCGCGCGGGCACGTGGATCTTGTCCGGCGACTGTTCTTCGAGGGGCTGCCGGCCGACCTGGTAGGACCGCTCAGCGAGGCGTTGGAAAGCGTGTACGCCAACATCATCAAGCAAGGCACGCTCCCGCCGCCGATCGACTGGCACCCGGCGGAGGTTCCCGACCGAGAATTACGTGACACATCACGTTGACATTTACGTGACATATCACGTACGTTGCGGAGGAGAAGGTGACCGGCCTGCCGTCAGGAAGGAACTGCCATGCCAAACGCGGTGGTGATGACCGGATACGGACCGCCTGAGGTGCTGAAGTGGACCGGGGTCCCGCTGACCGAACCGGGCGAGGGACAGATCAGGGTCAAGGTCAAGGCCGCTGGCATCAGCCCGACCGATCTGGCTCTGCGGGCCGGCTATCTCAAGGCCGTACCGCTGCCCCCGAACGCGGTGCTCGGTTTCGAGGCAGCAGGCACCGTCGACGCGATCGGGCCCGGTGTGACCGGCACGTCCGCCGGCGATGGCGTCACCGCGCTGCTGTTCAGCCTGGGGGGTTACGCCGAGTACGCGGTGGCGTCCATCTGGGCCCGCAAGCCGGACAGCGTTTCGTGGACCGATGCCGCCGCGCTGCCCAGCTCCGCCGAGGCGGCCGCCGGCGTGCTGCGGCAGCTGAACGTCAAAAGCGGTGAGACGTTGCTGCTGTTCGGCGGCGGCGGATCGGTCGGCATCATCGCCACGCAACTGGCGGTCGCCCAGGGAGTCACGGTGATCAGCGCGGTCGGCGAGCACGACGACGCGCTCGCCCGTGAGCTGGGCGCGACGCCGGTGCGGTACGGCGCGGGCCTGCCCGGCCGGGTCCGCGCGCTGGGCGCGATCGACGCCGTGTTCGACGCCGCGGGCAAGGGGGTCCTCGCCGATGCGATCGCCCTGGCCGGCGGACCGGAGCGGGTCATCACCTTGTCGGATCCGGCCGCCGCCGACTTCGGCGTCATGCTGTCCGAGCCCACGCCGGACCGTGCTCCCGGTGCCCTGGATGAGACGATCGCCTTGCTGGCCGATGGGCGGCTCCGCCTGCGTGCCCACAAATCCATGCCCATGCAGCAGGCCGCCGAGGCCCACCGCCAGCTGGAAGGCGACATCCACGAGCGCATTATCCTCACCCTCGAGTAGCTCGGGCGGGCACCGCGCTGCCCAGCCGCTCATGACATGCCGCCCGGACCCACAGGGAGATGCGGCCAGTGACACCAGACGCGAGCGCCCAGCCGGGCGAGCTGAGCCCGGCCGACGGTTCCGGCCCGCGCGAGCTGCTGCGTTACCGCTCCGCTCAAGGCCGGTGGGTGCTCGCGGCGATGATCTTGGGGTCGTCGGTGGCAGGGATCGACTCCACGGTGGTCGCCGTCGCGCTGCCAGCGATCGGGCGGAACCTGCACGTCGGCTTCCAGGACCTGCAGTGGACCGTCATGAGCTACACGCTGACCCTGGCCTCGCTGATCCTGCTAGCCGGTTCGCTCAGCGACCGCTGGGGGCGGCGGCGGGTGTTCCTGATCGGCCTGGGCTGGTTCACCCTGGCGTCGGTGCTGTGCGCGGCCGCGCCCAGCATCGGCTGGCTCATCGCCGCGCGTGCCGTGCAGGGTATCGGCGGCGCGCTGATGACACCGGCCAGCCTGGCGATCATCGAGGCGGCCTTCAAGCCCGACGACCGCACGCATGCGATCGGGACGTGGGCTGGATTCAGCGGGGTGTCCTCCGCGATCGCGCCTTTCCTCGGCGGGTGGCTGCTGGAAGCCGGCAGCTGGCGGTGGATCTTCCTGATCAACGTCCCGGTCGCCGCGGCGGTCGCGTGGATGACGCAGCGCCACGTCCCCGAATCCCGCGACACATCGGTGTCCGGGAGCGCCGACTGGCCCGGCGCGCTGGCCGGCGTCGTCGCGCTGGCCGCGATCACCTACGCGATCATCGTTCTGCCTGGCGGCGGCGTCAGCTCGCCGAGGTTCGTCGCCGCCGCGGTGCTCGCCGTGGGGTCGTCGGCCGCCTTCGCCGTCACCGAATGGCGCAAGAGCCACCCCATGCTCCCGCCCGCGATCTTCCGGCCGGCGCAGTTCCGCGCCGCGAATGCCGTCACCTTCGTCGTCAACGGCGCCCTCGGCGGCTTCGCGTTCGTCTTCATCCCCGCCCTGGAGATCATCGCCGGCTATAGCCCGGTGGTGGCGGGCTCGGCACTGGTGCCGGTCACCGTCGTGACCTTGCTGCTGTCAGGAGCCAGCGGCCAACTGGCCCAGCGGATCGGACCCCGGCCACAACTAGTGGCGGGCTGCCTGTTGTGCACGGTTGCGTCCACGCTCGCCGTGCGCGTCGGCCCGCACGCCAGCTACTGGACGGTCGTATTGCCGGTGGCCTTGCTGTTCGGCCTCGGCCTGGCGTCCCTCCTGCCACCCCTGACCGCCACCGCGATGAACTCCGCCCCGGACTCCCTGGCCGGCCTGGCCTCCGGGGTGAACAACGCCGTGGCGCGGGTCGCGGGCCTGTTCTGGATCGCCGCGCTGCCGCCCATCACCGGCCTGACCGGCGCGGCCTACACCGACCCGGTGCAGTTTCAGGCCAGCTTCGCCCAGATCAGCTGGATCTGCGCGGCGGCATTCGCCTGCGCCGCGGTGCTCTCCGCACTCTTCATCACCGGATCTCGCGACCCCATCCCGACACCACGGCCGGCGGTCGTCCAAACTCCGGTGCCTCACCTCGCCTGCCCGATCGCCTTCGGGCCACGCACCGGGACGAACCCGCAGGCCAACAGCGGTGCCTTACTTACTCCGGGTTCTCTCGGAAGCCGCCGAGGAAGCGCCGGAACAGCCCGCCCTCCCGCGTCAGCGCCGGAGCGGGCGGCGGCGCCTCCGGGAGTTCCCGGCCGATGGGCTCCTCATAGTCGGCTCGCGCGATGGCGTCCACGATTTGCGCCTCGTCGAATGCCTCGGAGCCGGCAATCTCCGGGATGAAGCCGACCAGGTCCCCGTCGAGCAGCACCTCGGCCTCCAGGGACGACGTGCCTTCGTTACCCCAGATCGCCTCGCGTCCGCCGCTGAGCACGACACGTACTCCGAAGATATCGATCCCCGCAGTTTCCAGGTGTGCGTCAATGCCGCGCTCTCTGAGAGCGTCGGCGACGCGGCGGGCCCTGTTCTCGTCCATGCGGTCAACCTACAACGAGCCGCAACGCAGCCCGGTCATGAGCGATGAGTTCGGGTTCCTGTCTTGGTCGTACTGGTATGGCGACAGCGGAACTAGCGGATGTGCGGATGTGGTACGACACGCGCGGCCAGGGTGACCCGCTGGTCGCGCTGCACCCGGGCGGCGCCGGAGTCGATTCGCGCGCGCTGGCCCCTACCGTGGCAGCCCTCGCGCGGCATTTCCGGGTGTATACCCCCGAACAGCGCGGACATGGGCACACGCCCGACGTGGCGGGGCCTATCACCTTCGAGCTCATGGCACAGGACACGATCACGTTCATCGAGACAGTGATCGGCGGGCCGGTGCACTTGCTCGGCTGCAGCGATGGCGCCATCCTCGCGCTGACCGTCGCGCTTCGCCGTCCCGACCTGGTGCGCCGTCTCGTGTTCGCCGCCGGGGTCTTCCACCGTGACGGCTGGCAGGACGGGGTCCTCGACGGCGACCCGCCGGATTTCCTCCGGCCGGGCTACGGCGAGGTGTCACCCGACGGAATCGGCCATTACGACGTGATCGTCGCCAAGCTTGACACGATGCACGCTCACGAGCCCGCTCTCACGCACGACGACCTGGGCAAGGTCGCATGCCGCACGCTGGTCATGGTCGCCGACGACGACGAAGTCCGCCTGGAGCACGCTGTCGATCTGTACCGGAGCCTGCCCGACGCCGAGCTATCCGTCGTTCCAGGCACGTCGCACGGTTTGCTCGTCGAGAAACCAGAGCTGTGCAACATGGTCATCACCGAGTTCTTCACCAAGGACCCGGTACCGACATTCGCGCCCATCCGCCGCGCCGCCTCCCGGTAGTCCGGGTATGCCCGCTGCGGGTTCCAGCTGACGCTGCTACAGCCAGCCGCATCCGTTCGGGAAAATCGAGAGCATCAGCCCGAACGGGCGCGTGGTTCCCCCGAGACCTCAGCTGGCTGGGCTCTAGCCGGGACCGGCTCGGTCGGTTAGCTTTTGGGGACATGACGTGGCAACCGGAACTGGATGAACTGCGCCGCCGCCAAGAGCTCGCCGAGCGCATGGGCGGGCCGGAGAAGATCAAGCGGCAGCGCGACGCCGGCCGGCTGACCGTCAGGGAGCGCATCGCCCTGCTGCTGGACGAGGGTTCATTTCACGAGATCGGGGCGCTCGCCGGAACCGCTGGATATGACGAGTCCGGCGAGCTCGCCAGCTTCATCCCGGCCAATTTCGTGACCGGAACCGGGCGCCTGGACGGCCGCAAGGTGGTCGTCGGCGGTGACGACTTCACCGTTCGCGGCGGCGCAGCGGATGCCTCGATCATCGGCAAGCAGATCTACGCCGAGCAACTCGCGAACGAGCTGCACCTGCCGATTGTCAGGCTCGTGGAGGGCACGGGCGGGGGCGGCAGCGTGAAGACCCTGGAACAAAGCGGGCACACCTACGTGCCTGTCAACCCCGGCTGGGATTACGTCGTGGACAACCTGTCGATGGTTCCGGTGGTCGCGGCCGGGCTCGGCCCGGTCGCGGGCCTCGGTGCCGCCCGGCTGTGCGCGGCCCACCTGTCGATCCTGGTCGAGGGCACGGCGCAGCTGTTCGTGGCCGGTCCGCCGGTGGTCAGCTCGGGTGTGGGCGAGCACGTCGACAAGGAGCAGCTCGGCGGGTCGCGAGTGCATGCCAGGAACGGCGCCGTCGACCTGATCGCGGCGTCCGAAGTCGAGGCGTTCACCCTCATCAGGAGGTTCCTGTCTTACCTGCCGCCGAGCGTCTTCGAGCTGCCGCCGGTCGCGGCGAACGCGGACCCGGTCAGCCGGCGGTCGGCCGAGCTGCTCACGGCCGTGCCACGCGACCGGCGCCAGCCGTACCGGATCCGCCCGATCCTGGCTGCCGTCTTCGACACCGGCTCGGTCATGGAAGTCCAGCGCTACGGCGGCTCGATCGTCACGGCGCTGGCCCGGCTGGACGGCCATCCGGTCGGCGTGGTCGCCGGCGACCCGTACGTGGCCGGCGGCTGCCTGACCGTCGAGGGCGCGGAGGCGGTTACCCGGCTAGCCGATCTGTGCTCTGCGTTCCACCTTCCGGTGGTGACGTTCACCGACCAGCCAGGGCTGCTGATCGGGACCAGGGCCGAGCAACGCGCGACGATCCGGCATGGGGTGCGCGCGATCGCCGCTGTTTACCAGGCCGGGGTGCCGGGCGCCGAGATCGTCGTGCGGCGGGTCTTCGGCGTCGGCGGGGCGGGCCTGACCAACCGGCACCGGCTCACGCGCCGCTGGGCCTGGCCCTCGGCCGACTGGGGCTCGCTGCCGGTCGAGGGCGGCATCGAGGCCGCCTACCGAGCCGACCTGGAGCAAGCCGACGATCCGGCCGCGCTGCTGGCCGAGATCCGGGCCAGGCTCGACGCGGTACGCAACCCGATGCGGACCGCTGAACGGTTCGGGATCGAGGAGATAATCGACCCGCGGGAGACCAGGCCGCTGCTGTGCGACTGGGTCCGCGACGCGTACGCGGTGCTGCGCGGCAGCCCGCCCGGCCGGCCGGCGTTCGGCCTGCGGCCCTGACATCGGCCGGATCTGGGAGACGCCCTGGTTACATCTGGCCGTAGCGAACCGGGCCGACTGGTTCGTAGGTGCCGATGACGATGCCGAGATCCGTCACGGTGAGGGCGGCAGGGCGCATCGTTGCCGGGAGGATGCCGTCGTTGAACAAGCGGTGACCGGAGCCAAGCACCAGCGGAAACGTCATCAGGCGGAAGCGGTCGACGAGCTCGTGCTGCAACAGCGTCTGGAGCAGTTTGCCGCTCCCCCAGATCTGCAGCTCGTCGCCGGGTTCGTCCTTCAGCCCCTGCACCGTCGCGATGACGTCGCCGGTCACGAGGCGAGCGGTGTCAGGGTGCTCGCCGCGCCACGTCGCATCGGCCTCGCTGAGCGAGTTGGACACGACGTACTTGGGCAGCGAGTTGATCGCCGTGGCAATGGGGTTGGCGGGGTCGGTCTG
>NZ_JBARCR010000856.1:0-4840 GCF_049794275.1 Trebonia sp. | reverse complement strand
ATCTTGACCAGCAATGGCCTGGGCGAGGCCAGCCGGAACAGGCAGCCCTTCTGCTCCGCGTAACCGGCCATGCGCGCCAGGGCGGCTAGGCCGCGTGCATCGCAGAAGGCCAGTGCGGTCACATCCGCAATCATTGGCCCGCAGTGGCGATCGACGAGATCGCTGACGTAGCTGACGGCTGCCTCAGCGGTGGTGACATCCAGTTCGCCGTTGAAGTCCACGACGGCCTCGCCAGTGACGCAGATCCGGTGGCTCAGTTCCAGCGGCGCGGTTCCCTGCAGATCGTCCTGGGCTGCCATGACTACTTCCTCGACGGCTCTTGCTTGAGCAACGCATGTGAGCATCATGGGCTCCCCTCCTCAGCCGCCCGCGCCTGTTCGCGGAGTGACCCTTCCCCAGCCGTGTCCATTGACGGACGGATCCAGCGGGATTCGCCAGTACCTCTCGTTCGGCCCGCCAGTCGGCCGTGGCCAGCAGCGCGGGTGTGCGGCCAGCATCTACTTCTGTGAGGACTGAGTAATCACCCGAAATCGGGTGATTGCCCAGACGCGAGGACTCCGTGCGATGGTCGGGGATCGTGCCGCCCTGCCGTGACACGCCGATCGCGGATGAGGTGAAGGAGCCATCAGCCTGTCAGGGATCACTCGCAGCAAGGGGACGGACGTGCCCTCGAGGGTCTCCGGAGGCCGGGTTTGGCCTGCCCTGCTCCTCTCGGCCTGGAGTCGAGCTAGGCCAGGGGTCTTCTCATCCAGTGCTAGATAGGATGCCCGTGACATAGACCGCTCTGCCTGTCAACAGCCAGAACGGCCGAGAGGTCCCCTTCAGGGGCTTGGAATGCTGAAGGCGCGCCCCGGATCAGGCATCCCAGATTATTCAGTTTTCCCGAAGGCAAGGTGGCACGTGACCCGGTCTGCGAGTGCGGGAGTTGAGGTATTTGCTGATCTGCATGCCGATGTCGGTGAGGCGCCGCATTGGGACGAGCGCACCAGGACGCTGCTGTCCGTCGACTTGACCGCGGGTGCGGTGTTCCGTTACGAGCAGTCGGGGAGGAAGCTGGGGTCCTTCTGCGTCGGCCAGGAGGTAGGCGCGGCTGTTCCCCGACGCAGCGGCGGGCTGGTGCTCGCGGTACGCGACGGTATCGCCGTGGCCTCAGATGCCGGGGAGGGCTTCGCGCTTGCTGCTCCGGTCGAGCGCGACATCCCTGGCAACCGGATGAACGATGCGAAGTGCGACCCGGCTGGCCGGCTCTTGGCCGGGACAATGGCGTTTGACTTCTCGCCGCATTCCGCGGTGCTGTACCGCGTTGAACCGGACTGGTCATTCGCGCAGGTAGTCGGCGACGTGACGCAATCGAACGGCATCGCGTGGAGCCCCAGCGGTAGCCAGATGTACTTCATCGACTCGGCCACCCAGGGTGTCGACGTCTTCGACTACGACACTGGCACCGGCTCGGCCTGCAACAGGAGACGACTCGTTACTATCGACCGTGCGCGCGGGACGCCAGACGGGATGACCGTCGATAGCCGGGGCAACCTGTGGGTTACGTGCTTCGGCGGCGCGACGGTCTGCTGCTTTTCACCAGCCGGCGTGCAACTGGACGAGGTTGTCTTTCCGGTAACACAGGTGACGAGCTGCGCTTTCGGCGGTCCGGACCTGGCGAACCTGTACGTGACCTCGGCTGCTTACCGGCTCAGCAGTGATCAGCTTAAGAGGGAACCGCATGCGGGCGCCACGTTCGTCTGCCGTCCCGGGGCAGTGGGCATGCTTGCGTCGTCGTTCGCCGGGTAACCGGTGCCCGATCCAGATAACCGGATCACAGGATGCCCAGCGAGGTCGCGCGCTTAACGGCGGACGAACGAGAGGTGGCGCCGAGCTTCATGTAGGCATGGCGCAGGTGTGTCTTTACCGTATTGAGCGACAGGTACAGCTCCGATGCCATTTCGGTGTAGGTAAGCCCCTCAGGCAGCTTTTCCAGTACCCGTATCTCGGCGGCAGTCAGCGGGTCGAGAAGTTGCCCTGGCCGTGAAGCGGGTGCAACGTGCCTGCGTGCCGCGAGACCGGCGGTGATCAATGCCGTCACCTGTTTGGTCCGGGGATACAGGTCCGACTCGGAGATCACATGCTCGACCAGCTGCGGAGTCGTGTCCACGACGGTCTGGACGAAACCGTGCCGTCCCGCCACGGTCAGGGCGTCTCTGACCAGGGGGGGTGCCTGGGGTGAGGATCGGCTGATGGCGACGCTCGCGCGCAGCAGCCGTAGTTCCAGGTCGGACCGGATCGTGGCTCCCTCAGCCGGTGCGCTGCTCAGGGCCCGGGCCGCCTCGTCAGGTTTCCCGGCGGCCAGAGCGATGATCGCCGACATGACGATGCGCCGTTGTTCAGGCAGTCGCTCGATGGCTTCTGCGGCGCCCTTCTGGTCGCCGAGACCGAGGCGGAGGCGGACCTCCAGCTCGTCGGCCTCGGCGAGAAGGACGGAGTGGCCGCTCTTGAGCGCCGACCGCGCTGCGGGCAGCGAAGTCAGGGCCTCATCGAGGTTACCGGCCGCCGCCCAGATCCGGGCCCGGTCCACCTGGGCCAGGTAGTTGAAGCTGGGCCGGGCACCGCCGACCATCGCCAGGGCGCGCTCGACCGGTTCAGCGGCCGTAACCAGATCGCCCCGTTCCAAAGCGAGCAGGGCTGTTGTCCGCAGCGCGTGGAAATTGAAAAAGTGGCGGTCGAAGCCGAGGCGACGGGCCGCAGCGAGGGCGTCAGCGGCCAATGCGCCAGCTTCTTCCAGGGCCCCTTCGATGAAGGCGGCTTGACTGATCACCCCGGGGCAGAGAACCTCGGTCAGCGGGGAGCTGACCTGAGTTGAGGCAAGCGCATTCGCCAGGAGCCGGGCTTGGCTGAAATGGCCAAGATAGGTGTGGCAGTACATGGCCAGCGTGCCGAGCGTCACAACCCAGTCGCCGACCCCGTCGGCGATGGTCTCGAACGGCCGAGCCTGCTCCCTATGCGCCAGCGCCTCGTCGAACTGGCCTATGAACGTGCAGTGAAGCATATTCACCAGCGCCAGCCTCACGGCCAGCTCCGGTTGCCGACCCGGGTCGATACGGCACTGCCGGGCGACCGCGACAGCCCGCGAACCTCGCTCGAATGCCCCCCGCCAAAGCAGCTCAGCCGCCAGCGGCACCACGAACTCAGGTGCGTCCGCGAACAGCTCCGGCCGGATCTCGTCCAAGTCAAGCGCGCTGGAGACTGCCGGGTTGGTCAGGACGTCACGTACGACTCCCTCGTTGAGCAGGCTGACAGCCGCGGTCCGTTCACCGGCGGCCAGCAAATGCCGTGCTGCCGCGCCGGTCTGCCCAGCCTCGATCAGGTAGCGCGCGGCAGCCTCATGCAACTGCTTCTCCCGGGCAGGGTACCGGGCACGCAACTCGCTCTGGAGGACCTCTCTGATCAAGTGGTGATAGCGGTAGGTACGGGCCTGGTCATCCACGATCGTCACGAACATGTGCGTGCCGTAAAGAAGCTCGAGCATCTTCGCTGACCCCGGACCGCACAGCGCGGTGCAGGCCGACACCGAAAGTTCATCCAGGACCGAGATGGCCAGCATGAATTCGGCGACCTCTGGCCGCTGATGGGACAGGACCTCCTCCAAGAAGTAGTCGGCGACGGTATAGCGGTGCAGCTGCACCCGGCCAGCCGCGGAGGCAGGATCGGGCGAACCGTGGATCGAGATCGCGGCCATCTGCAACCCGGCAGCCCATCCCTCGCTGCGCCGGTGAACCAGCGTCAAGTCTGGCTCGTCCAGCCACACCGAGAATCCGGCAAGCAAACTCCTGGCCTCCTCTACCGAAAAGGCCAGGTCCGCGTCCCGCAAGTCGACCAGATCCTGGTGTGCCCGCATTCGGGGTAGCCTCAGCGGCGGGTCAACCCGGCTGGCCACAGCCAGCTGCAACGATGGCGGGTGATACTCCACCAGCCAGCGCAAGGTGTCGGCGCTAGCCGCCCCGGCCAGGTGAAAGTCATCAATGACCAGTACCTGCACCTCATCCGGGACGTCAAGGTCGTCAGCCAGGGCGGCGATGGCATCGGCCGATATCTCGCCATCAAGGCCGATCAGCTGCCGGGCATCCTCGCCAATCGACGGCCGACCAAAACCATATCGCGTGGCCTCGATGATGGCACCGACGAAACGGACCGGATCGGCGTCGGCCACGTCGCAGCTCAACCAGGCCGATTTCCGCTCCGGCCGGGACGCCAGCCAGTCGGCGAGGAGCATGGTCTTGCCTGCCCCCGCCGGGCCCACCACCAGGGTAAAGCGAGCCTGGTCTCCCCGGTCCAGCCGCTCGAGCAACCTGGGCCGGCGCACCAGCCCCGGCCCCCCTTTGGGGGCACGGAACTTCGAGGACGGGAACCGGGGACTGCGCGGGCCGGGCTCAGCCATCACAGTTGCTTGCGGCATTCTGCCTCGGCCTCCCGTACGCAAACCGCCCGGTGCGGCCGTCAGCGAAGGACACGGAAGCCGTTCCCGGGCGATGGAACGATTTTACGGTTTGTTGGCCATGGCACAACCCCTGTCTTTGCAATGCGCCCTCCGGGGCAACCTCACCGCTCGTCCCCGGCTGCTCACATCGAAATCCCGATCACCCGATGCCGGGTGACGACACAAGCTCCGCGGTCGTACACCCTGACGGCCAGGTCAACCACCGATTGTGAGGCATAACCCAGTGGCACGACTCACATATGAGATCACCTTGCGTGGCCAGGCGGGCAGAACGCTGCGCGCACAGTTCGACGAGTGCAAGGTCACAACAGGCCCGGACACGACTACCCTCCGGGCCGAACTGTCCGACCA
>NZ_JBARCR010000855.1:0-5700 GCF_049794275.1 Trebonia sp. | reverse complement strand
GTGGCCCGCTTGACCAGGGCGGCCACGAAGCCGTCGTAGATGTCGTCCATGACGATCATCCGCTTGTTGGAGTTGCAGGCCTGGCCGACGTTCTCCATCCGGGTGACCCAGGCGGTCTTAGCTGCGTCCTCGACGTCGTCGGTGTCGAGGACGATGTACGGGTCGGAGCCGCCAAGCTCAAGGACGACCTTCTTCAGGTTGCGGCCGGCCGTCTCGGCGACGACGGTGCCGGCCCGCTCGGAGCCGGTCAGCGACACGCCGTGCAGCCGCGGGTCGGCGATCATCGCGGCGACCTGCTCGTGGGTCGCGAAGAGGTTGACGTACACGCCGTCCGGCACGCCCGCGTCCCTCATGATCTGCGCGATCGCCAAGGCCGAGGTAGGGCAGTTTTCTGCGTGCTTGAGTATGACGGTGTTGCCGACGATCAGATTGGGCGCGGCGAACCTGGCCACCTGGTAATACGGGTAGTTCCACGGCATCACGCCGAGTACCGGGCCGACGGGCCGGTACTCCACGCGCGCCGTGTCATGGCCGGGCAGCGGCTTGTCAGCGATGAGCCCGGGGCCGCTGTCGGCGTAGTAGTTGAAGATATCGGTGCAGAACTCGGCCTCGCCGACGGCCTGTGCGGGCCGCTTGCCCATCTCCTTGGAGATCAGCGCGGCCAGATCGGCGGCGCGCTCGGTGAACAGCTCAGCGATCCGTTTCACTATCGCGGAGCGCTCGGCGACCGGGCGAAGCCGCCATGCCGCGAACGCCTCGGTCGCGGCGGCGAGCGCCTCCGCTACCTCCGCGTCCGTGGCGAAGGAGAAAGTCTCGGTCACCTCGCCGGTCGCCGGGTCGGTTACCTGATAAGGCGGGGTCTGCGTCATTGCCTGCTCCCGGTGTCACTGCAGCAAAGGGTCCAGTGAGACAACGTTACGGGAGCAAGGTACCCAGCCCAAGACCCATCCCCCCCTCGGGCCGGGACCGGGCCTGCAACCGGCAGCGCCCCCGGGGTTCCGGGGACGACGCTGACGGCATCAGAGTTTGGTCAGTTTGGCGCAGGGCGTCGTGATGCGCACCTGATGCGTGCCGAAGTCGATGACCAGGGAGGTGTCATCCTCGACGCTCACGACCCGGCCGAGGCCGTACTTATCGTGAGTCACCTGGTCCTGCACCGCGAACTGCTCGGGGGGCGGGGCCGGGGGCGGGGGCTTGAAGGGGCTTGTGGGCAGGAAGCGCCGGGTCGCGGCGGGGGCAGGCTTCATCACATCTAGTATGCGCCCTAGACGCCGTTGCTGCTTCCCCGAGGCGAGAGACACTCCGAGAAACAGAGAAGCCACCGTCCGTTCGGGATAAAGAAGATGTTCCGAACGGACGGTGGCACTACCCGATGATCAGCGTCAGAGCGAGCGGACGTGCTCGGCCTGCGGGCCCTTCTGGCCCTGCGTGATGTCGAACTCGACGCGCTGGTTTTCGTCCAGGCTGCGGTAGCCGTTGGACTCGATCGCGGAGAAGTGGACGAAGACGTCCTCGCCCCCGCCATCGACACTGATGAACCCGAAACCCTTGTCCGAGTTGAACCACTTGACTGTTCCCTGCGCCACGCGCATGTCTCCCTACCTACGATGGGTCCCCGCACTGCGCGGGAACCGGCAGTACATCCGCGAGCGCGCTATGAAACACGTACACAGAAGCTACGACCGCCAGCATTTAACCACACCTGAGGCCAGACCATTCCCATCCGGGCGGAATCAGGCGAGGCGCGAGCGCAATTCCGCCCTCAGCTCACCGTCCACTTCCCACATCGCTGCCGGGCGCCGTCCCGCGTCCTGTCTGCCGTAACGTGGCGGAGGGCGGATAGCCGAGGAAGTCAAAGATGTCTTGGGACCGAGGTGGGTCATTCATGATCGGGAATATCGTCGAGGACGCGGGCGGATTCGCCGACTTGGCGCTGGCCCCGGAACTGCTCCATGCCCTCTCCGGCCTCGGTTACGAGGAGCCAACGCCGATCCAGCAGGCCGCCATCCCGCCACTGCTTGACGGGCGTGATCTGGTCGGTCAGGCTGCGACCGGGACGGGGAAGACGGCAGCCTTCGCGCTTCCCGTGCTCCAGCGGGTCCTCAGGGAAGGCGGGCGGCCAGAGCCGCTCGCCCTAGTGCTCGTGCCGACGCGCGAGCTTGCGGTACAGGTTTCCGAAGCGATGCACCGCTACGGACATGAAATCGGCGCGCGTGTGGTGCCCATCTACGGCGGCCAGCCAATTGGCCGGCAACTGCGGGCGCTTGACCGTGGTGCCGACGTGGTGGTGGCGACGCCCGGGCGCGCGCTCGACCACATCACCCGCGGAACGCTGGACCTGCGCGGCCTCGCGATCGTCGTCCTCGACGAAGCGGACGAGATGCTTGACATGGGCTTCGCCGAGGACATCGAGGCGATCCTCGGCAACACCCCGAAGAGCCGGCAGACCGCGCTGTTCTCGGCGACGATGCCCCCGCGCATCAACGGCATGGTGCGCCGCCACCTGCGGGACCCGGTGCGGGTCGAACTTGGCCACCAGGCGCCTGCCGATGGCTTGCTGGTGCAGCAGAGTGCCTACATCGTGCCACGCGGGCATAAGCCCGCCGCTCTCGGACGGGTGCTCGACCTAGAGGCACCGGCGGCGGCGGTCGTCTTCTGCCGTACCCGGGATGAGGTGGACCGGCTTACCGAGACCCTGAACGGCCGAGGCTATCGGGCCGAGGCCCTGCACGGCGGAATGGACCAGCAACAGCGCGACCGGGTGATGAGCCGGCTGCGCGGCGGGAGCATCGATCTTCTCGTGGCTACCGACGTGGCCGCACGCGGCCTCGACATCGAGCAGCTCACGCACGTGGTGAACTACGACGTGCCCAGCGGGCCGGAGTTGTACGTGCATCGCATCGGGCGCGTCGGCCGGGCCGGCCGCGAAGGAACGGCCATCACCCTGGTCGAGCCGCGCGAGCACAGGATGCTCAAGGCCTTCGAACGGGCCACGGGACAGCGGATCGCGGCTGAGCAGCTGCCGACCGTCGCCGACCTGCGCGCCAGGCGCTTGGAACTGACGCGCGGTGCCCTCCGAGAGAGCCTGCTGGAGGACGACCTCGAGACCTTCCGGGCCGTTGTCGAGCCGCTCGCTGAAGAGTTCGACCTCTTCGAGGTGGCGCTCGCCGCAGTCAAATTGGCACATGAGACGAGCGGGACCGTCGACGAGGAAGAGCTCCCTGAGGCCGAATTGCGCCCGGCGGACGACCGCTCCGGCCCCCGTAAGGCATCCGGACGGGACCAGCGGCGCGCCCGCCCGGGGACTGCAGGCACGACGCGCCTGTTCGTGGGAGTCGGACGTGCCTCCGGAGTCCGGCCGCAGGATCTCGTCGGTGCGATCACCGGCGAGTCGCGCCTCTCCGGCAAGGACATCGGAGCGATCGAGATCGCCGACCGATTCTCGCTCGTCGAGGTCCCGGAGTCAGCCGCCGACGACGTGATCGCGGCGCTCCGGCAGACCAGCATCAAGGGCCGGAAGGCAACCGTTCGCCGCGAACGCTACCCGGCGCGGTAGCCTGCGCGGCCGTGGTCGCCGAGCCGCTGTGCGATGAGCCGTTGAGGCTGTTTTACGCCGGCCGTTTCGGGCAGCGGTATACGCGTCAGACCAGGCCGGGGCATCAGACCAGGCCTGGTCCGAGAGGAGAATCCCATGACCAGCGACAAGTCTCGTCGCGTTGAAATAAAGAACGAAGATCAGACGGTGGCCGCAGCTGAAGTGACGCCTCTTGACGATCCCGAGAGGACCGTCCGGGCTTCATTGCATCCCGGCCCCGGGCGTACACCGCCAGGCAGCCGGGCCAGTCTCGTGGATGCGGTCATGGACCAGCCCGAGGTGCAGAACAGCTCGCGCCTTGAGGCGACCGTCCCGCTCGGCGACGCCGAATCGCTGGAGCGGCTGCGGGAGCGGACCGACGAGACCGTCACGCGCTCGGCCGGGTCTACCGCCCTGGTGGATGCTGACATACCGCCCGCAAGCCACGACGAACCCGGCCAGGAGCCTGACGGCAAGGCATCCGCCTCGTGACATCGCGCCTGTCCTGACGAGGCTAGAGAACGTTTATCGCGCGCGCGATGACGAGCGCAGCCAGGACTATCGAGCCGGATGCTTCCAGCATCATGAGCAGCTTGGACCACGACTTGATCGCCGAGATGTCCGTAGGGCTGATCGCGGTTGCGGTCCAGAAGGCCAGCGAAAGGTAGTCGACGAACCGCGGCACCCAGGTAGCCGGCACATAGTCCGTGTGCTGCATCTCCGGGAAGACGAACGCCGGGTTGTCGTAAGGGTGATGTGCCCGGGCGGCGGCACCGCCGCGATCGAGGTCCCAGTACCAGAGCGCGAAGGCGATCACGTTTGTCGCCCAGATCACGGCACCGGCGGCGAGCAGGCCGCCCGGGTGACTGGCGAAAAGCTTGTTGTTGGTCAGGATTTCCACGACGAGCCGACCGGCGGCGAGCAGGTTGGCCAGGGTGATGACCGCGATGACGGCGCTGGTGATGATCCGCAGCCAGGCTTTCTGCCGGTCGATGCGGCCCGGGTCCCCTATGATCAGCACCGCTAGCAGCACGAGTAGCACGGTCGGGAGCAACCAGGCGGGCTGGACCCGGTAGCGGGCTGGCAGCGCCACGTGCAGGCCGGCCACGACGATGATGGCTGCGGCGATCGGCCACCAGTGCTCGCCCGGCCCGGCAGCGACAGCCCGTCCAGTCCCGGGCTCAGGCGCCGGTCTCTGTTCGGTAGTCATACTCGATGATGAGTTGGCGGCCCGGCAGTGGAATCATCCCGGATGGATGATGTCTTCCCGGGTGCGAACCGCCGGATTCCCGCATCTCGTCAGACCCGTCGGCAGTAGCTCACATCGCCGTTACCAGCCCGAATTAGGTCTGCAACCGCGTGGACACCGGGTTGTAGCCGGACAGGGTGAGATGGCCAGCATCGACCGGGATCGTTACGCCAGTGACCTTTGATGCTAGGTCCGAGTTAAGGTACAGGGCAGCGTTCGCCACGTCCTGGGGGTCCAGCCAGGATGTCCCGCTTAGCAGCGTGTAGTGGTGGCCGGCCTCGGTCATGTCCTCCTCGGTCCCGCCGGGGTGGCCGGCGAACATGTCCCAGGCACCCTGATGATTAGTCATGGGCGTCTTGACCGCGCCCGGGCTGATGGCATTGCACCGGACGCCGTATGGGGCGAGTTCCAGCGCGACGTTGCGCATCAGCCCGATCAGGCCGTGCTTGGCGGCCACATAGTGCGCGGTGTACTGGCCGGCCTCCAGGGCGTTCACTGACGCGATGACCACGATCGACCCGCTGCGGCGCTCGATCATGTGCGGCGCCACAGCCTTCGCCGCCTTCCACACGCCGGTGAGGTTGACGCCGATCATCTCGTCCCACTGCTCGTCGGTGAGTTCCCAGAACGCGCCGAGAGTCCAGATGCCGGCGTTCGCGATCAGGATGTCGATCGTGCCGAACTCGGCTATGCCGGCTGCCACCGCCGCGTCCAGCTGTTCCTGCGAGCGGACATCGGCCTTCGCCGCGATCACGCGCCGGCCGTAAGCCTCGACGAGCCGGACGGTCTCGTCGAGGTCGTCCTTCGTCGCGAGCTTGTAGGGAACGGTCGGCAGCTGGTCAATGACGTCGGTGATGATCACGTCGGCGCCCTCGCG
>NZ_JBARCR010000854.1:0-2464 GCF_049794275.1 Trebonia sp. | reverse complement strand
GGTCGGTGAGCAGGCCACCTACTCGCTGCCGAACGGCCGGTCTACCACGGTTGAGATCCTGGAGGCGGTGCCCTACGGCGGCACCGCCGCCTGAGACGTGCTTGAGCGCCCGGCCGCAGGTCGCGGCCGGGCGCTCAATGCGCTCTGGCGCTTGTCAGCCAGCCCTGGCCGGCGTCAGCCGACGAGTTCCGGCTCGGCGGCGGGCTGCTCGCTGTCCGGCGCGCCGCTGCGCAACGGCACCTCCTTGATGAACAGCGCCAGCACGAAGATGAGCACCGATGCGGGCACTACCCAGACGAACACACCCTGGACCGCGTGCGAGATCGCAATGTACACCTGGTGCCGGAGTGCCGCCGGGAGGCTGCTCACCGTCGCCGGGTCAAGCCCGGCGCCGCTGACGTGGAACCGACCGCCGGCCGAGGTCATGGCGCTGTTCAGCCGGCTCGCGAACACCGCGCCGAAGGCGGCCACGCCGAGGGACCCGCCCATCTGCTGGAAGAACATCCGGGCGCTGCTGGCGACGCCCACATCCCGCAGCTCGACGCTGTTCTGCGCGATCAGCGAGACCATCTGCATCAGGAAGCCCATGCCAAGGCCGAGGACCAGGTAGTCGAGGCTGGTCTCCAGTCGCGTGGTGCTCACGCCCAGCCTGCTGAGCATGAACATCCCGATCGTCATGACCGCCCCGCCGATAATCGGGAACATCTTGTACCGGCCGGTCCTCGTCACGGCCTGCCCGGCCACGATCGACGTGATCGCCGAGCCGACCATCAGCGGCGTCAGCAGCAGGCCGCTCACCGTCGGCGAGGCGCCCTGGACGGTCTGCTGGTACAGCGGGAGGAAGGTCATCGCGCCGAACAGGGACAGGCCGACGAAGAAGGTCAGCACCATCGTCAGCGAGAAGTTCCTGTTCTGGAACAGGTGCAGCGGCAGCATGGGCTCGGCCGCGCGCCGTTCGACGGCGATGAACGCGACCAGAGAGCCGACCGCCAGGGCGATCAGCACGAGGACCGGGGCGGAGGCCCAGCTGTACTCGGTGCCGCCCCACGTCGCGACCAGGATGATCGACGTCGCGATCACGCCGAGCAGGATGCCGCCCAGGTAGTCGATGCGGTGCTCCACCCGGCGAGGGGGCATATGCAGGGTCGCCATCACGTAGACAAGCGCGGCCCCGCCCAGCGGCAGGTTGATGTAGAAGATCCACCGCCACGAGAACGCGGTGGTGATCCACCCGCCCACCAGCGGGCCGGCGACCGTGGCCAGCATCATCACGACCATGAAGTAGCTCATGTACTTGCCGCGCTGCCGGGGCGGCACGATCTCGCCGATCGTCGCCATCGCGCCGACCATCAGGCCGCCCGCGCCAAGGCCCTGGATAGCGCGGAACGTGATCAGCTGCACCATTGACTGGGACAGCCCGGACAGTGCCGACCCGGCGAGGAAGATGATGATCGCGGCGATGAAGAACTTCTTCCGCCCGTACATGTCGCCGAGCTTGCCGTAGAACGGCGTGGTGATCGTGGAGGCGAGCACGTACGCGGTCACCACCCAGGACAGGTGCGAGACGCCGCCCAGGTCGCCCACGATCCGCGGCAGCGCCGTGCCCACGACGAGCTGGTCGAGCACGGCCAGCAGCATCGCCATCAGCAGTCCGGGCAGGACGATCATGATCTGCTTGTGCGTGAGCCACTGGGCCCCCGCCGCACCGGGCGGCGCTCCCCCCTCGGGAACATCCGTCTCGTCGTTGCCCGTCGCCTCAGACACGCTCTACTCCTCGACCCCGTCTGC
Source organism: Trebonia sp. (assembly GCF_049794275.1). Taxonomy (NCBI): domain Bacteria; kingdom Bacillati; phylum Actinomycetota; class Actinomycetes; order Streptosporangiales; family Treboniaceae; genus Trebonia; species Trebonia sp. Next base: position 676 of record NZ_JBARCR010000854.1, on the reverse strand, counting down.
GAAACTTACTTGCCGCCCGGCTAGCTTCTAGTTCAGAAGAACGCTATATTCCTTACTAACCGGCCGTCAAGTAAATTCTCGGCCACGGGTAAGGCGCCCGGATTGTCGCCAAGCCCAAGCCAGCCAGGGGAAGCAGAGCACGAAGGATGAACGCGGTACCTGCAGATCACGGCTCCGAGGAGCTGCCGCAAGGCGGCAGGCGGGGCGACACGAGGGCGCGCATCCAGCAGATCGCACTCGAGCTGTTCGCTGAGCACGGCTACGAGCGGACCTCGCTTCGCGAGATCGCCGAGCGCCTCGGCGTCACCAAGGCCGCGCTGTACTACCACTTCAAGTCCAAGGAAGACATCGTCCGCAGCTTCACCGAGGACTACTTCGACAGGCTCGACGCGCTGATCGAGTGGGGCCGGGGTCAGCCGCCCACCGCCCAGACCGCCAGTGAGCTGCTCGACCGCTACATCTCCATCGTGATGGAGAGCGGCGAGGTGTTCCGTTTCATGGAACGGAACCAGGCGACGCTGCGCGACACCGACCACGGCAAGCACCGCTTCACCCAGTTCCGGCCCAGGCTGAACGCCCTCATCGAGATCCTCACCGGCCCGGACGCCCCGCCCCGCTCGCGGATCCGTGCGGCGTCGGCGCTCTTCGCCGCCCACACCTCCTGCATGTTCTTCAC
>NZ_JBARCR010000853.1:0-2485 GCF_049794275.1 Trebonia sp. | reverse complement strand
GTGCGGGAGGGGTCCGGCGGCGAGGCCTTTGCCCTCCTGGCCGGCGCCACCCTCGGTCAGGCCGAGGTGCGGCGCGTCCTCGACGTGGCGAAGATCCCCGCGGGCTCGATCGCGCGGCTGCGGGAATCGGCGGCACGGGCGGCGGCCGGCTACTCGCTGGCGCGCTGGACAGGCGTCACCCCCGACGACCGGCTCGACCAGGTCGCGTCGCTGCACAACGCGCTGAACGACGCGCCCATGGACCCCGGCCTCGAGGCCACGGCGTGGACCGCGGAGCGGGTCCGCGACCGCATAAACGGCCGGATCGCGCGTTCCCCGTCCCGGCGGTACTCGCTGGCGGCGGTGCACGACGCCAGCGGCGAGATGGCGGCGCTGACCGTGGTGTCGGTCGACCCCGCCATCCCCGACTGGGGGCACCAGCTGATCACCGCGGTGACCCGGCGGCACCGCGGCCACCGGCTCGGCATGCTGACCAAGGCGGCGATGATGGACTGGCTGGCCGAGGCCGAGCCCGCGATGCGGCGGATCGAGACCTGGAACGCCGCGTCCAACCGGTACATGATCGCGGTGAACGAGGAGCTCGGCTACGAGGTGTGGGGCCAGCCCTACCGGTCGGCCGAGCTGCCCGTCTCAGCCGTTCGTCAGTCGTAGAAACCCAGCCGCCGCAGCTGCTTCGGGTTGCGCTGCCAGTCCTTGGCGACCTTGACGCGCAGGTCCAGGTAGATCTTCGTGCCGAGAAGCGCCTCGATCTGCTGCCTGGCGCGGGAGCCGACGTCCTTCAGCCTGGCGCCCTTCGCCCCGATCACGATCGCCTTCTGACTGGGCCGCTCCACGAAGAGCTCGGCGTGCACGTCGGTGAGGTCCGGCCGGTCCGCCCGCGGCGCCATCTCCTCGACGACCACGGCGATCGAGTGCGGCAGCTCGTCCCGTACGCCGTCCAGCGCCGCCTCCCGGATCAGCTCGGCCACCATGATCTGCTCTGGCTCGTCGGTCAGCTCGCCGTCCGGGTACAGCGGCGGGCCCTCGGGCAGGTGCGAGACGAGGACGTCGGCGAGCACGTCGAGCTGGTACCCGGCCACCGCGGACACCGGCACCACGTCCGCCCAGTCGCCGAGCTCGCTGACCGCCACGAGCTGCCCCGCGACCTGGTCGGGTGTCGCCTTGTCGGTCTTGGTCACGATCGCGACGACCGGGGTATCAGGCAGCGCGGCCAGCTCGCGGGTCAGGTACTTGTCGCCGGGGCCGACCGGGTCGGTCGCGGGGACGCAGAACCCGATCACGTCCACCTCGGTGAGGGTCGAGCGCACCAGGCTGTCGAGCCGCTCGCCAAGCAGCGTGCGCGGCCGGTGCAGGCCGGGCGTGTCCACCAGGACCAGCTGCGCGTCCGGCCGGTGCACGATGCCGCGGATCACCCGCCGCGTGGTCTGCGGCCGGTCGCTGGTGATCGCCACCTTGGCGCCGACCAGGGCGTTGGTCAGCGTCGACTTGCCGACGTTGGGGCGGCCCACCAGGGACGCGAACCCGGAGCGGAACGCGCTGCCGGTCGGCGCGCGTCCGGTCGCTGTCGTGGTCACGTGCGGCGGGCTCATCCCTTGATTGTCACGCATCCGGGCCACCACTACCGTCATCGGCATGAGCCCAACCCCCATCTGGCGGCCCACCGCCCGGGTTCTCGCTGTCGAGCCCGAGGGCCGGCTGCTGCTGTTCAGCTCGGTGGACCGGTCGGGCGCCACGTGGTGGTTCACGCCGGGCGGCGGCGTGCAGCGGGGCGAGTCCCTGACGGCCGCGGCCGTCAGGGAGCTGGCCGAGGAGACCGGCTACGTCAGCGCGGAGGCCGACCTCGGCCCGGTGGTCGCCACGTGCGCGGGCACCTGGGCGTCGCCGGACGACCAGGGCCGCCGCTACTTCGCCGCCGACTCCTACTTCTTCCTGCGGGTACCCCGCACGGACGTGGTCGCGGACGGGATGGAGGACTACGAGCGCGTGGTCATCACGGGGCATCGCTGGTGGACGCTCGACGAGCTGCGGCACGGGGACGGCCAGGTCTTCCCGTGGGGGCTGGCCGTCCTGGTCGACCGGCTGCTGCGCGACGACGTCCCCAGCCGCCCGGTGCGTCTCCCGTGGATCCCGGAGTCCCCGTGAGCGGGCTGCGGCGCGGCCCGCTTCTTGCTGTTATCGCCTGGAGGTTGGCGGCGGACCCGGGGCGGGCGTTACTCGATGGCGCGCAGGGTGCCGTCGGGGGCGGCGCGGAAGACCGGGGCGTCCGGGCCCAGGTCCCGGACCGCGGCCAGATCGGCAGGGTCCGGGTCGGAGTCGCTGACCAGGGCGGCGGCCTCGAGCCGTTCCGCTCCGCTGGAGGCGGCCATCGCCACCGCGAGGCGCAGCGCGGACAGCCGCAGCGACGGCAGCGCGACCGACGCCGCCGTATAGGTCCGCCCGGTCTCGTCGCGTACCGCCGCGCCCTCCGCCGACCCGGACCTGGGCC